>CAZMRK010000437.1:0-11969 GCA_964568355.1 uncultured Solibacteraceae bacterium
CGCGGAAGCCGGATGATCCGCCCCGGAATTCTCCAGCACCAGCCCCGCGGTCTTCGCTTTCTGATTGTGGCAAGCCGTACAATACCGGTCGAGAAAGGCCTGCCTCGAACCGGAAGAAGAGTCGGCGCCCGCCGCGATCAAAACCGAAGCCGCAATCACCGTACACACCGGAACCCGCCGCCAATAATTGCCGACGTGAAAATATGATTTTCGACCCGTTACAACAGGCGGCATACCCTTCTCGGTGCAGCGATCGAGCGCTATCCGGAATGCTATCACCCCCACCAAATCAGGTCAATCGACGGTCCTGATGTAGCATCGTAACCGTTGCCCAATAGGAAACAACGCCGCAAAACGGGGGCTGGCACGAATTTCGCCGCATTTGCGAAAATTCGTTGCCTGTACCCGGTTTGCCCCTACGTCAGTTTCGCTCTCCCCTCGATCGCCCAAACCTCCTCCACCGCCGTGCCGCGAACCCCATACGCCACCTCATGCAAATTCACTGCCGGGCAAATATGATTCGGAATAATACGCAAACGGTCCCCCACGGCCAGTGAACGTCGCGCCTCCCGCGTGTCCAGGTATCCATGCTCCTCATTCATGCGGTAAAACAAGGCCTCCGGAGTCTCCACCACATGGCCGAAGCTCACCCGCGTCTCGTAGAGCGGAAGGTCGGAAGAAAACGTCTTCGACCCCCCATCTACAATGATCCTCTCCGGCGCGGCGCACGATACTACGGTAACCAGCACCGAGGCGGCACAATCCTCCAGCCCGCAAGCCCCACAGTTCACCGTATTGCGATCGTTGAAGATGTACGTCCCCGCGCGAATCTCGTTGAGCCCGGGTACCGGATGGGAAAGAAACAACGTCGGCGTCGACCCGCCGCTGACAATGCTCGGAGGCATCCCCGCCCGCTCCAGTTCCCCGACAATCCAGGTAATCATCGATCCCAACTCGCTCAGAGCCTGATCGGCGGCCTCACCCAATCGCAGAATGTGTCCGGGGAAAAAGGAGATCCCCTGGAAGGAGAGATGGGGAAGCTTCCGGATAAACTCCGCTAGTTCCGGTACGGCCTGAGGAGCAATCCCCACCCGGCCAAAACCGACGTCCACCTCTACCAGCACGCCGATCGTAAGCCCCGCTTCTGCCGCCGCGCTCGAAAGCTGCCGGGCCGCCTCCGCGCTGTCCAGCGTGACGGTCACCTCCGCCTTGCGCGCCACCTCCATCAATCGCTGCAATTTGGAACGGCCCACAATCGGATAGGCGACCA
The DNA here is from genome assembly GCA_964568355.1 of uncultured Solibacteraceae bacterium. Taxonomy (GTDB): domain Bacteria; phylum Acidobacteriota; class Terriglobia; order Bryobacterales; family Bryobacteraceae; genus JAJPJX01. The sequence goes on from CAZMRK010000437.1 coordinate 1,271, forward strand.
GTAGATCGCGCGGCTCGGCCCGCAGCATTACCTCGGCCTCTCCCACTTTGGCGACTGTCAGCCCGGCGGCGCCCAACTCCAACTGGCGCCGGCCCAGCGCTGGAATCTTGTGCGTCTTGGTATGCGGCCGGAGGCGCAATCCATGGTTCCGCGTGTATTCCGATGCTTCGCGGAGGTTCCGCTCCATGATGTCCAGGTCAATCAGCAAAGCCGGCGTTTCCAGCTCGTGAATCTGCATAAGGGAAAACTATTCTCTCCTTTACCTTGGGCCCGCCGAACCGGCGAGAAATACGGCGGCCAGGAGAACGGCCAGCCCGGCGTAAAGATATCCCCTCACGCTCCAGCCCATCTCCTTCCACTCGGCGGTAAACAGCCCCAGCGCATTCGCGCCGAGCACGGAGCTCGAAACCAGAATCGGCCAGCCCACCGTCGCTCCTCTGCTTCCCATCAGGTGCGATCCTTCGCTGTAAAAACCCACCGAGAGGATCCATAAGCAAGCCATCACCGCGGCGTGCGCCCAGTTCCTCCGGTGCGACCGCATCAAGCCGAACGAGCCGTTACGCCGGAACAGGTACGAGCAATACACCAGATTCGGCAAAAAGCCGGCGCCCATGATCGGCGCCCATACCGTAAAGCTGGCGCCGAGCGCTCCCGCCCCCGCGCGCTGCGCCGCTGCCGTCAGGTCGGTCGTCACGGCGAAGCCGATGTTGAAGCAGGCCGAGAGCACGCCGCTCAAAAGACAGATGCCCAGTCCCCGGCCGAAAGAGGTCTTCCTTAGAATGTGAAAATCGGCCGAGTCCGCCAGCCGGTCCCGCTTCTTCCCCGCCACCGCATTGAGCAGCAGGCCGGCGATCACCAGCACCAGGCTACAGGCCAGCTTCACCCCACGCTCGGTGGCAAAGATGTCCGGCTCTAGCCACAGTGCCGGGATCAGCGTGCCGAACACTGCGGTCGTGCCCATCACGATCGAATAGCCCAGCGACAACCCCAGGGCGGAGATCCCCAACCCGAACAGCACCGAGCCAATGCCCCACGCCAACCCCAGCGCCGAAACAGAGAGCAGTGTGGAAACCGGAACCATGCCATAGATCCCCGCCAGATCTCCGGCCAACGTCCACGCCGCCATCCACGGCAACACCACCAGGCCCAGGATGCCGAACAACGACCAGATGTTCTCCCACTCCCAGCCCTTCACCAACTTCATGGGATAGGTAAAAATCCCGTTGAGGACCCCACCCAAAAACACCGTAAGAATCCCCGCCGCCGCTGTCTCCATAAGTTTGTAGCGCACGCTTCAGCGTGCCGCGTCGAGACTCCTCTCGACGCAGCTCAAGCGCTCCGCTCGATATACCGGATCACCTCAAGATCGCTCTCCCGAAACGTCCGTAGCACGATCGGAAGACTGCCCGCCTCGATCCATTCGCCGTCCTTCACGGTAAGAACCGGCCGGATTCGCCTGCCCGCGCGTTCGATTCGCAAATGCGCATCCTCCAGTGCAAAATCGCCCTCCTCCAGCTCGAATACAAACAAATCCGCCGCCGCTCCCACACGCAGCGTGCCCAGTTCCTGCTCCCGGCCAATGGCTTTTGCCGGAGCCCACGTCGATTTCAAAATCACGTCCTCCAAAGACATGCCCATGTGCAGAAACTTCGACATCGTCGTCGGCATATCCATGGCCCACCGCTCCACCGAATAGCGGTGCAAGTCCGTGCTGATGGTATCGGGATAGAAATGAAACTCGAAGGCCCGCCGTGCCGTCTCCCAGCGGAAGCTGCCGGAGCCGTGGCCCACGTCGAAGATCACCCCCTCGCGCCGCGCGCTCACCGCCTCGGGGATCATCCCGTCGCTGAAGACAATGCCATCTCCGCGGCCCTGGAAACAGTGCGTCACGATATCCCCCGGCCGCAGCCGCCGTAGGATCTCCGGTGTCGGCGCTCCTTTCCCGATATGCACCATCAGCGGGACACGGCAGGTATTCGCGGCCTCCAGAGCTCGCTCCAGCGCCGGGATCCCATTCGCCCCGGTCATCGCCCCCTCCCGGATCTTGACCCCAACCAGCACCTCCGGGTGTTCGGAGATCACCTGCGCCGTCTCCACCGGTCGCGCATATCGCAGGTCCTCCAGCTCTCCTACCAGAAAAGTGGGAATCCCCATCGCGGCGACGTTCAGAAAAGCCAGAAGCCGGGCCCGCGAGGAAACCATCCGGTTGCGCCGGAACTCCTCGAAGTTGATGAATCCGGTGGTGCCGGCATCAATGGCCGTCGTCACCCCGCTATTCAAGCTGATGGCGGGATCCAGGCCGTAAGCGCTCCCTTCGTACCAATGTCCGTGGAGATCGATCAGCCCCGGACAGAGATACCGGCCCGCCAGGTCTCGCTCCACCCGCCCGGCGCCCGGCGGCAGCGTCCCACCCACCGAGGCGATCTTCCCGGAGCGGATTCCCAGGTCGCCCCTCGTATTCAGCCCCTGTGAAGGGTCGAGAATCCGGGCGTTCCGAAGTACGAGATCGAAGGGATCCTGATCGGTGCGGAGAACCGGCTCCATGCGCTCAGTTCCCGCCCTCGTGCGCGGCCTTCTCGTAGGCGCCCAGCACCAGCGCCATCAACTGCCTGCCCACGCGCCCGTCGGTCTGGCACGGAATCCCGGTATCCAGGCAATCGAAAAAATGGGTCACCTCGCCGGTGAAGTCCAGGCCCTCGTCGCTGTCCACCAGCAGCTTCCCTGGCGGCGAAACCTCGATCCGGGATTGAAACGGACAGTCCGGACCCTCGTTGACCAGGCTTCCCAGCCGGTCCATCGTCAAGGTCAGCGTGGCCTTCTCGCAATACGCCCGCACGGTGTACCACGTCTTCGGCATCGCCGAAGCCCACGTATGCCGCGTCGTGGCGACAATGCCGTTTTCGAACTTGAGAATGGATACCGCCGTATCCTCGCCCTCCATGTTCAAGCCCGCATGGGTGCCCACCATCGAAACCGTTCGCACCGCTCCGCCGATCCACAGAATCACATCCAGCATATGCGGCGATGCCGAAAAGAAAACGCCGCCGCCCAGCGATTCCTTCTTCGCAATCCATCCGGAATCGGCGTACCCTCGCAGATTCTCGTCCATCATGGCGTCCAGCAGATATGGCTTCCCGAATTCGCCCGATTCGATCAACTCTTTGAAGGCGCGCGTCGTCTTCCGGAACCGGTGCGGCAGCGCAATCATGAGCAGCTTGCCCGTTGCATCGGCTTTGGCGATCATCCGGTCGGCTTCGTCCAGCGAAATCGCCATGGGTTTCTCCAGAAATACATGGCATCCCGCATCCAACGCCTCCAGCGTAGCCTGGCAGTGCAGGTGGTGCGGCAGCAGGATGAATACGCTCTCCACATCCGCCAGGCCTTCCCGGTAGTCCGAAAGGCGCGAGATAGGCTCGGCCTGCCCCAGTTCCTTCACAATCTGGCAGGCAACCAGCTCCGTGCGATCCGGCTTCGGATCCGAAACCCAGGCCACTTCCACTCGCTCGCGGATGGCAGCCAGAGCCCGCACATGAAAAGGCGCCACCCATCCACACCCGATAAGTCCGATTCGATGCTTCACGCAATCCTCCCGTAGCGCACGCTTCAGCGTGCCGCGTCGACGCTCCCGTCGACGCCCTGGCATTCCTACAACGCCTCGCCGCCGACCTTATGAATCCACCGCCGCGTCCAGTCCACCGTCTCCAGCCCCCGGTCGCACAGCCAGCTTCCGCAGAAGATAATACCCTCGATACGCCCTTGACGCAGCAATTTCAAACCGGTCTCGCACTGTTGCTCCATCGCCGCGATCGGCATCGGCTTTTTGGCGCCGAAATCCCACATGAAGCATCCCAGTACTCGCCGTTTCTTCGGCAGCAGCTTATCCATGCGATCCAGCGTCCCGCCGATCTCCGGAACATTCTTCCCGTGCCAGATCCAGACCTGCACCACATCGCAAAGCTCCAGGTGCGGAACCAGCGTCGGGAAGGAATCTTCCGCGATCTGGTGTTCATAGAGCACCACCCACAGGTCCAGCCGCTTGCCGCCGCGTTGCAAGCTCTGCCGGACGCTGCGCAATTCGTCCAGGCTCAAGTCGGCGACCTGCCCTGGCTTCCAGGTCTTGCGCTTCACAAAGAAATCATCCATCACCACCCCGGTGATGTTCGGCGTCTTGAAAGCGAAATCCAAAACGGCGCGCCGCTCGGCTTCCGGAGTGGTCTCCTGGGGGTCCACGATCGACCATGCCACCTGCTCGAGCGATTGGAACGGGACGGCATACTGCTCCAGGGACCGGATATCCGGCTGCCCGTGCAACTGAATCATGAATACGTTCGGAATCGAAAGATAAAAAGCCGCCTCCGCCGGTGTGATGCGGGACTGCTTGGGTAGATTGTACTGGCCGTTGTAGCTGCCGGCTACATGCGACCACAGCCAAAAGCGGTCGCGCACCGTCTTTCCACTGGCAGCGGAGAGCGCGCTCGGGCCAAGAGGGCTCGCGAGAAGCGGCGCGGTTTTGAAAAGGTCGCGTCGGGTCAATGGTGCGAAGTTGGGTGGCATGGCATCCTCCTCAGGACAGGTCCACAGTATATGAAGATTTTTCTTGACAGTCAATATATAAAATGATAAGTGGTATAACAATCTGACTATCAGCCCAAACTGCACTCCGCGTAGGGCGACGGATCAAGGAGTTCTGCCATGTCTCAGCCAGCGATGCACTCGATCTGCACCTGCTTCTGCAGGGCGCTTGCCCTCTTCATCAGCCTCTGGATAGCGGCGCCTGCAATCTATGCCCAACTCTCCACGGCCTCGGTCAACGGAACCGTCCAGGATTCGAGCGGTAGCGCCATTACCGAGGCCGTCGTGACCTTGCGCAACGTCGGCACCAACATCCAGCGCGAGACCACCACCAATACCGCTGGAAACTATGTCCTGCTAAATCTGCCTCCCGGGACTTATGTACTTACTGCCGCCAAGAGCGGTTTCGGAACCACAACGGTCGCGCCCTTCACCCTGGTGGTGAACCAGACCGCGACGTTTAACCTGTCGCTGAACGTGGAGTCGGTGCAGCAGTCCGTCACCGTCGAAGCCAGCGGCTCCGAGGTCCAGGCCTCCACCGCCGAATTGGGCGCCGTCGTGGGCAAACAGCAGGTCTCCGATCTCCCTCTGAACGGCCGGAACTTCACCCAGTTATTAGTGCTGAGTCCCGGGGTGGCGCCGGTCAATAACTCGCAGAATAACGGCGGCTGGTTAACCGGCGCGGTCGGACAGTTTACCTTCCCCGCCATTAATGGGCAGAGCAACCGCAGCAACTTCTTCCTGTTGGACGGTATTCAGAATTACAGCTCGATTCTGAGTACCTATGCGCTGGCTCCCATCATCGATACCGTTCAGGAATTTAAGGTGGAGTCTCACAACGACCAGGCGGAATTCGGTCAGGTTACCGGCGGAGTCGTCGACGTCGTCACCAAGTCGGGAACCAACCAGCTTCACGGCACCGCCTGGGAGTTCCTCCGCAATGACGCCCTCGATGCGCGAAACTTCTTCCTCCCCCGCGTCACTCCCTACCGCTGGAACCAGTTCGGCGCCAGCGGCGGTGGACCGGTGGTCCTCCCGCACCTGTATAACGGACGCAACCGTACCTTCTTCTTCGTCGGCTATCAGGGATTTCGCTTCCGCCAGCCGGCCAATGCCTACTACCGGGTGCCCACGGCTGCCAACCTGGCCGGTGACTTAAGCGACCAGCCGGGGCAGATCTACAATCCTTACAGCACCCGACCCGATCCGGCCAATCCCGGATCTTTCATCCGGGATCCCTTTCCAGGAAACCAGATACCCGGCAGTCTGATCGATCCCGGAATGCTGCTTTACGCCAAGACCACCTTGCCGGCTCCCAACTCCACCAGCCTGCCGCCGTTCAATGCCCTCGACACCACGCCCACCGCGCAAAATCAGGAAGAATACAGCGCCCGTGTGGACCAGGTTCTCCACAGCCGCGACTTTTTCTGGTTCCGCTACAGCGGCGCTTTGCAGGATAACAGCGGCTCCGGAGGCCGCCAGTCGCTGGCGAGCCTCACCGAGTACCGCGCCAAGAATATCGGCATCAGTTGGGTGCACACCTTCGGCCCCACCAGCGTGCTCCAGGTGCAGTTGGGCCGCGCCGTCACCCGCTATGACAGCCTCGCCCGCTTCCGCTCGTCGTATGTGCCGGATGCCGCGGCATTTGCCAATGCCGTAGGATTTAATTCGGCTTTCGTCAGTAACTTCGGCAACGGCAAGACCTATGTCCCCTCCGCCGGTGTGACCGACTTCTTCTCCGGCGGCGAAAACGATGGTTTGCAGGTCCCCACGGCCACTTGGCAGGAACGGGCCAATTACTCCAAAGTCTGGGGCAGGCATACCATCAAGTTCGGCGGCGAAGTAAGTAGCATGCACTTCAGCCAGACCCAGCGCAACCCGAATGTTACTTTCGCAGTCCCACAAACCAGCAACCTGCAGAATACCGCCGGCACCGGTAGCTCACTGGCCTCTTTCCTCCTGGGCCTCCCCGATTCCCTCACCTTCCGCAACACCGTTACCTCGCTCGATTGGGGCGGCGTCATTAGCGGATATGTGCAGGATCAGTGGAAAGTGACGCCTCAGCTCACTCTAAACTTCGGTCTTCGCTACGATCGCACCGTGATCCCGCCGCTCAATCAGGAGATTGGCGATCTCGACCTGATCCGCGGGCTCTACATCACCGAACCCAGGGTCGCCACGACGCCCTCCTGCGCGCAACGGGGAATGGCGCCCTGTATTCCCACTCCCGACGGAAAGCTCCCCCCGGGCGTAATCATCGATCAGGGCGGCAAGATCTTCCACGATACAACCAAGAACTTTCAGCCGCGCTTCGGTGTTGCCTACCGTGTCCGCCCCAAGACTGCGATTCGCGGCAGTTTCGGCGTATTCTTCGATAATTGGGCCGGCGTCACGCAGATCGCTCGCAATACGGAAGGCACCTGGCCCAGCTCCGGCGCTACCTGGCAGTACAACCTGAACACACCCACTGCGGCCCAGCCGCTTCCGACCATCAAGGCCACCAATCCGTTGGTGGGTTTCGGGCCTCTCCCGTCGGACACCCCCTGGACGGTCGGCCAGTATTATTTCGATCCCTACATCAAGAATGCCTATGCGCTCGAATGGAACTTCGGCGTCCAGCACGAACTTGCTCCGGCAACGGTTCTTACCGTGAACTATGTCGGCTCGGGGGGCCGCCGTCTGGATATGGGAGGCTTCTACAATACGGCCGTAACGCCTGGTCCGGGAGATCCGCAGGCGCGGGCTCCCTTTCCCTGGATCATCGCCACCAACTTCGATCGTAGTTGGGGCCGCAGCAATTACCATGCATTGCAGGTCCTCCTGGATAAGAAGGTCTCCAGCACCAGCGCCGGAACCTTTGCCTATATGATCTCCTATACCTGGTCCAAGTCGATCGATATCGGCTGCTCAGGGTGGTTCGGCGTGGAAGGATGCTCCATTCAGAATCCCTATACCTTCAATAACGACCGGAGCGTGAGTGCGTTTGACCTGACTCACGTGCTGACCGTCAACTGGATCTACGACATCCCAGTTGGCCGCGGCAAGGCCTTCCAGACCGGCAGCCGGGTCGCGGATTACCTCCTCGGCAACTGGCAGGTGAATGGAATCGCCGTTCTGCGCTCCGGCCAGCCCTATAACATTAACGTCAGTGGAGATATCGCCAATATCGGCAACGCCAGCGGCTACATGCGCCCGAATCTCGTCGGCAACCCTGTCCTGTCCAGTCCGGATCCCAGCCGATGGCTCAATACTTCGGCATTCGCTGTTCCGGCACAGTACACCTTCGGAAACCTCGGACGTTACGCTCTGCGTTCGGACTGGCTACGGAACTTTGACCTTTCTCTGTTCCGCCAGTTCCCGTTCACTGAATCGAAGATCCTGGAGTTCCGCGCGGAATCGTTCAATGCGTTCAACACGCCTACTTTTTCGGCGCCAACCGGTAACATGAGCAGTCCGAATTTCGGGCGCGTTGTAAGCACCGCGAACGCTCCCAGAGTCATCCAATTCGGCCTGAAACTGATATTCTGAGCGGCCCGGCCCACCGGCCGGTCTGCTATCATGAGGGGGAGTTATCTCCTCGCCGCCTGACCCAGCGATACATGTTTAACGAGCCTCGGAATCCGGACCGCCGCATCAAGCGGCCTCCCAGCCTCCACGAAGTCGTAGCCCAGCAGATTCAGGAGATGATTCTCTCGGAATCCATGCAGCCGGGCACACGGCTCATCCCCGAGCGGGTCCTCTGCGATCGCTTCGGGGTCAGCCGGACCGTAATTCGGGAAGCTCTCAAGGCTCTGATCGCTCGCGGTGTGTTGAAAGAGGTGCCGGGCAAGGGGACGTTCGTCTGGCAGAACGTCACCGAGCCTCTCAAGGACCTGCTCACCGTCTTTGCCGCCCGCCACGGCCGCCACGGTCATAACAATCTGTTCGAAGCAAGAAGGCTTCTGGAGGTGGAAATCGCCGGTCTTGCTGCGGAGAGGGCTACCGCGGAAGATATCGCCCACCTTCAAAAGCTCAACGACAAACTGGCGCGTATGAATAAGGTCCAGCAGGATTGGACCGAGGAGCGCGTGAGAGAGTACAACAAGGTCGAGTTACAGTTCCACTTATCGTTGGCCCAGTGCACCAAGAACGAGTTCTTTGTCGTCCTGCTCAACGCTCTCTCCGACGCCTTTAGCGAGAGCTGGACCGATATTCACTCCCGCCTGGAAACCCGCAAGCAGGGCGTGGACCTGCACGCCCGCATCCTCGCCGCCATCTCGGCCAAAGACCCTCGCGCCGCCCGCCGCGCCACCCGGGAAAACCTCAAGGCTTTCCTGGAAGCCTCGCCCGGAGGCTGCTGTACCCCTCCGATCAGCCACGGAACCGCGCGCGTAAGCAAGCGGACGCAACACTGAACCACCGTTACCGAGCCGCGACCGTAAGGGAGCGGTCCTCACGGCACACGTTATACTGGCGACTCAAACGACGTACGTTTCGTCTGAATGGCCACCGGAAGCCCGGCCATCATGAAACTGGACCGCGCTCTGCAGGACTTGCACGGCCACATATAGCACCAGTTTCCGTGAGTGGTCCCGTTGACGATATAGTCGCCCGGGCAGACGCGCCCCCCTTTGGGGCACCAGATGCAAGCCTGCGAGACCACCGCGGCCACCGGCATGCCCCGCACGTCGCAGATGTGCTTACTGAGCGCGGCGAAGGCGCGCGGCTCCGCGCAAAACAGGCTGTTGGCCTTCATTTCCAGGTACTTCTTAAACGCTTTGGCGGAAGCGGGCTCCAGACCGGTGAGAAAGGGTGTCAGGTTCACTGGTTCGTCCTGTGTCTTTTTCGAGAGCGCCCTCGCGCACGCGACGAAGCTCTCCACCCAACTCGCTTCTACGCCCCAATGCCTGCTGATGAGGATAGCGTGGGCTCCGAGAGACAACAAGGTCAGCCGGAAATAGATGGAGATGTAACCATGGTCCTCCCCGCAGGCGTTCATGTGCAGGGCCAATGCGCATGTGGCGATGTCTTTGATCACCTTGTTCCGCTCGTCCTGCCCTGCCATTTTGCGCACCGGCAGGTTATGCTCCTTCCGATAGTGCTTGTCCAGAGCCGGCTGCTTGGAGATCTGCTTTTCTTCGATCAGTGCCTGAACCGCGTCCAACTTCGCTTTCACGTCTTCAAACGTCAGCCATTTCCTGGGAGGATCGAACCCTTTCGTAATCGCGTCGAACAAAGCCAGGAAATCCGCATTCATGGGCAGATAAAAATCGTACGCGGAATTCGCATACAGAAAGCTGCACGGCGCTCCCAGCCTCTGCTGCGTCAGCGTCCCCAACGTCAGCAGTTCGGCCGGTCCCAGAACGGTGTCCAGTCCGGCCGGAGCTCCGGAAGTGGCAACGACAAAGACGGTCTTGCCTCCTCCGCGAATTTGAACCACTTCCACTGCGCCGCTGTACGTGGTGCCGGCGCCTTCCAAATGGCGCATCAGGATCTCGGTGGCGATGCAGACATCCAAAGTCGCCGACGGGAAATATCCGAGCCGGTCCCGGCTGCCGTTTAGCGCATTCATTGCTGCCTGAGCCCGGCTGACGACCTGGTCTCCGAACGTTACAGTGGGACTACTCATCCAAGCGCTCCTTTAGGAATACTTTTGGCAGTATACATCATGCCGCGTACGCGCCGATTTTTCCGGGATTCAACGGCCTCGCACATCCCAAATTCCAGGGCCCGCCAGAAGGGCCACCACCGAGTGCGGCCCCGCCAGATAGTCTGGACCCGCGACCGGTTGCGCCTCATGCAGTTCGACGATGTCGTGCGGCGAATCGAGCGAGGTGTCCACCCACCGGTGCCATCCTCCTTCCTCGCTTTCCGGAGCGGGAAGTTCGAAGGACAGCGGCTCCCAGTACGCATTCCAAATCAGGTAGGCGCGCAGCCGCCGTTCGGGAAGATCCGCCTCCAGCGCCAGGCTGTGCGACCTGGAACCCCAATCCGGCCGGTGCCGTTTCACCCCGTGCCACGTCCTCTCGGCTTGCTGAAGCCACTGGTTCAGGCTGACGCGCCGGTGCTCTCTTCCCAAATCGCGCTCCAGCCGGTTGGCAATCAGCAATCGCGCAAAGCGGTGGATGTCGGCGTGCTTCTCGATTAG
>CAZMRK010000438.1:0-10035 GCA_964568355.1 uncultured Solibacteraceae bacterium
CGCTGCTGGCGTGACGGATAATAGGGGGAAGACATGGCCACCGAAACCTCTTGTCCGCATTGCGGCGGCTCCGGCTGGAAGATCCTGGAGCGCGACGGCATCTCGGGCGCCGAGCGCTGCGAGTGCGCGTTCGGCACGCGCGCCCAGCGGCTGGAGGAGAGTTCCGGCATTCCTCCGCTTTACAAAAACGCCTCGCTCGATAACTTCGTGCTTCCCAACGACAACCCCATCGCCCGCCGGGAGTTGAGCAACGTGCTGCTCACCGTGAAATCGTTCACGCGCGAATTCCCCAACGACAAGCGCCCCGGCCTGCTGCTGGTGGGCGAGCCGGGCACCGGCAAGACCCACCTCGCCGTGGCGGCGCTGCGCATCCTGCTCTCACGCGGCTTTGAAGGCTTGTTCTTCGACTACCAGAACCTGCTCGACCGTATTCGCTCCGGCTACGATGCCGCCTCCAACTCCACCGATAAAGAAGCCTACCGCTTCGCTTTGGAATCCGAGATCCTGCTTCTGGACGATTTGGGCGCCCATCGCGTCACCGATTGGGTGGAAGACACGGTGACTTCGATCATCACCTACCGCTGCAACAATCGTAAGCCGTTGATCGCCACCACCAACCTGGCCGATCCCGATGCCGGTAGCGTGGTGATCGAAAAGTCTGCTTCCGTACCGGGCAGGGTCGACTACAAAACCACTCTGGCCGATCGCATCGGACCGCGCGCCCGCTCTCGCCTGTTCGAAATGTGCCGGGTCGTGCGCATGCCCCTGGTGGAAGACTACCGTCTGCGAAAGTCTCCGATATTTTGATGCGTCTCCTGCTCCTGCTGGCAGCGTCTGCGGTGGCGATGGCGGTCCCGGTTGCGACCGAACCTCGTGAATATGTCCAGGCCGTCGAGTTCCCTTATTACCTTTATCCGCAATCTCTGTGGGCGCGGGAACTGGTCTGGCTGAAGACCGTGGGCATCGATACCGTGGAGTTTTCGGTGCCCTGGAACTGGCATGAGCCGGAGCAAGGCAATCTCGATTTCACCGGCCGTACCAGCCCCCGCCGCGACCTGATGGGGTTCGTACGCCTGCTGCGCCGCCTGGGTTTGCGCGCCTGGGTGCGTCCGGCGCCGCCCGTCAAAGGCTGGCTGGCTGGCGGCTATCCCGATTGGGCGGGCCAGGATCGCCGAGCCTTGCGCGCCTGGGTCGATCAGGTCCGCCGTCTGCTGGAACCGCAGACGGTGCGGCATGGCGGGCCCATCGCCTTTGTCGAAGGCGCCTCCGGCTTCGAGGTGCCCGGGCCGCCTCTGCCGGTCGCCACCGTTTCCGCAGCCGATTTCCGGGCGCTCGTGGAGGTCCGCCACAGCCTGGCCTCCGGACGCGGCTCGCTGCTCTGGGAAGATGTGGAGGACTCCCTCTATCCAATCGGCTGGGAGGCCGCCGGCGCTCCCATCGTGCGGCACGGAGCCGTCTCGCTCAATGGCGATGAACAGGCCTCGGTGGCCGCGCTGCGGGTGAGCGCCGCCCTGATGCGCCATTGGGGCCGCCTGGTCGGACGCATGCACACCCGCAGCGGACGCGCGGTCCAGCCGGTGACCGGCAAGTTTCCGCCCGGAGTGAGCGCGGTGCAGTTATTTTCCTCCGCGCCGCAGCGGACCTCCGCGGTCAGCATCATCAATCAGAGCAAGCAGCCCTTTCATGGCGACCTGCGCGTCTGGTATCCCGCCGCGGCGCGCCGCATGGAGATCCCCAACGTCACCGTCCCACCCGGCCAGGCCCTGTGGCTGCCGGTCAATGCCGATCTCTCCGGTGGTCTGTGCGGCGAGTGCTCCGCCTTCGCCACCGCCGAACACCTCATCTACGCTACGGCCGAGCTGCAGGCCATCGAATTTGAAAACGGCATCCTGGCCATGGAGTTCTGCGCTCCGCAGGCCGGAGAAGCTATCTTGAAGCTGAGCCGCGAGCCCAGCGGTCCCTATCTCGCCGGCGGCCGCCCCACCAAGTTCGATTGGGATGAAAAGACCTTGCGCGTGCGCCTGCCGGTGCCCGCCGGCACGGGCGCGGGGCATCGCGTGCGCGTCGGGCTGGCCATCGAACCTCCTGAATCCTCCGCTTTTTTCGTGGAGTCCCGCCACCTGATCGCCGGCCAGCGCAACGTGCTCTCCACTTCCTATTCCTCGGCCGATCTGGCCCAACGCTCGCGCCTGCGCCTGCCCGAAGGCTACAAGGCCACTCCTACCGTGAAGTCGCCGCTCGAGATCGACTACGCCGTCGATGTCCCCGCCGACGCCCTCCACGGCGATTGGGCCGATCTTGCCATCGAGGCCGACGGTGTGGCTCTGGGCCGCGCCCGCCTCCAGATCTTCCGGCCGGTCTCCGTCCGCCTGCCCGATGCGATGAAGCTCGATTTCGGCGGAAACAGCCAGTTGCTCGTCGAACCCCTGCTCCTGCCCATCGACGCGCAGAACGGCCGCAGCGTGGACGTCACCGTGCGCAACAACTATCCCCAGATCCAGACCTATGCCATCGGAGCCGCGGGCCAGGCCTTGCGCTTTTTCCCGCCCAAACTGGATCTCAGCCTGGGCGCCATCATGGAGCGCGGCGTGGCGTTTCGTGCCTTTCCGGAAGCCGTCGACGGTGTGGATCTGACCGGCACCCCGCTGCGCGAATGGCGCCTGGCGCTTTCCGGGCCGTCCCAGGCTGAAACACCCGTGCGCTTCCTCCTGCTCCCCCGCGGCCGTTCGGTGGCCTATTCTCTCGATCTCGATGGGGACGGCTCCACCGAATGGGTGCTCGAAAATCAGCAGGCCCGCGCCATCTTCTCCGCCCAGGACGGAGGGCGCTGGCTATCGTTTGTCTGGAAGGATTCCGGCCGCAACATCCTGCCGGAAGAAGGCGCGCTGGCCGGCGCCGGGCCGGTTGCGGCGCGCATTGTCGAAGGTGCGCTGGAGTTTACGGCAAAGGCTTGGAAACGTACGGTGCGCCTGGCCGGCGGCGAAGCCCGCCTCACCATAGAACAGACTACTCCGCTGCCCGTCGAAACACTCAAATCGGAAAAGAGAAACGAGATCCGTCTGGAGCCCCACCGCGAATCTCCCACTCGCAGCACCTACACGCTAGCCCGTTGACCGCCGCTCATCCAATCTTTTTCTATCGGCGTGAATCCGCGTGCATCAGCGGTTACATCTTATAGCGGCCCAAGTCCTCGTCGTTCAGGTTCTCCAGCCACCGCCGCAGTTCTTCGTTGTTGACCTTATCGGAAACCGAGGCTGCCAGCTTCGAGGACTTCAGCACGCTATCTTCGACGAAGATAGGGCAGTCCAGGCGCAGAGCCAGGGCTAACGCATCGCTCGGGCGAGAATCGACGCTGATCAGTTCGCCCTCGCGTTCCAGCCAGATGAGCGCGTAGAAGGTGTCTTCCTTGAGTTCGTTCACCACAACTTTGCGGACCCCGGTGTTCAGACCCAGCAGGAGGCTCTTAATCAGATCGTGCGTCATGGGCCGCGGCGTAGAGACTTTTTCAATCTCCAGAGCGATCGCGTTGGCTTCGTAAATTCCTACCCAGATCGGGAGAACCGTATTGCTGCTCAAATCCTTCAAGATGACGATGGGCATGTTGGTCACCGGGTCCATCATCAAGCCGCGGATTTTCATTTCCACTTCCATAAGACCCTCCCAGTCTAATTAGAGCACATCCGATACGCTTTCACCCACCAAAGAGTTGGGTCCGGAACGCGTTACCCGTACTGGCAAATAAGTGCCGATCAGGGAGCCGCCGTTGGTGTCCGGGTGCACAAAATTCAGCGTTCGGTTTTGGGAGGTCCTGCCGATCCATTGGCCCAGCGCCTGGTTGCGTCCTTCCACCAGCACTTCTTCGACGGTGCCTACCAGTTCGCCGTTGCGCCGGATTTGGATCGCCCGCTGCTTCTCCTGCAAAATCATCAGCCGGCGGGTCTTTTCTTCTTCCGGAACCTGATCTTCGAGCCGCAGCGCGGAGGTGTTGGGGCGGGGGGAGTACTTGAAACTGAACAGGGAGTCGTACTGAACCTCATCGAGCAGCCGCAGGGTCTCCTCGAATTCTGCCTCTGTCTCGCCGGGAAATCCCACAATGATATCGGTGGTGATGGCCATCTTGCGCGGCGACTTTTTGAGCCACTCGATGCGCCGCATGTACTCGTCACGGGTGTAAAGCCGGTCCATCGCCGCCAGCACGCGGTCTGAGCCGGACTGGACCGGTAGATGGACGTGATTGCACAGCACCGGGTTGGCGTCCATCGCATCCACGATCGACTTGTTGAAATCCCGCGGATGCGAGGTGGTGTAGCGCACCCGCCGGATTCCCGGTACTTCCGCCACCCGCGCCAGCAGTGTCGCGAAATCCCACCCCGCGGGCGAAGGGTCGCGGTAGCTGTTCACGTTCTGGCCCAGCAGTTGGATCTCGGTGTAGCCGGAACCGGCCAGGCGCCGTGCCTCCTCCAGCACGCTCGCGCCGGTGCGGCTGCGCTCCGGCCCCCGCGTGAATGGTACCACGCAGTAGGCGCACGATTTGTCGCAGCCTTCGATGATCGTGATATAAGCCCGGTGCGGATTGTCACGCCGGGTCAGCGGCGTGTCGAACGTCTCGTCCGTATCCAGGCTGAGGCCCGTCACGCGCCGGTTGCCCATCTCCAGTTGCACCAGCATCTCCGGCAGCTTGGTGTAGCTGGCCGAGCCCGCCACCAGACTGACGTGGGGAGCCCGCTCGAAAATCTTCTCGCCTTCCTGTTGGGCCACGCAGCCCAGTACACCGAAGATTTTCCCCTTGCCGGCCTCGCGCTTGAACTGCTGCAGCCGGTGAAAGACCTTCTGCTCCGCCTTGTCGCGGATGCTGCAGGTGTTGTAGAACACCAGGTCCGCCCCTTCCGGCGTATCGACCTGGCTGTAACCTTTGGCCAGCAGCGTTCCCACCACCTTTTCGGAATCGTGGGCGTTCATCTGGCAGCCAAACGTCTCAATGTAAAACGATTTCCCAGTCACTTCTCTCCCTATTGTACCTGGGAGGGGAAGTGGGGCGGGCCTTCTGATGTAGCGCACGCTTCAGCGTGCCGCGTCGACGCTCTCGTCGACGCCGCAGCGCTCACAGCGGCCGCAATTTGGGCCACGCAGTCTCTACGCCCTGCGCCTGAATCCGGGCCTGGAACTCCGCCAGCAGCTTGGGTGTATTGCGGATCGCCCGCGGCGTCGTGCGCAGCCGGATTGCTTCCGCCGCTGCCAGTCCCGCCGCTTCGCCGATGTTCCACTCCACCGGGTGCAGCCGGTAGCAGCCGTTGGTGATGTGCGTGACCCCCAGGTTCTTGCAGGCCGCCAGCAGGTTTTCCACGCGCTTGGGGATCAGCGCTCCCAGCGGAATCTGGAATGGCAGGCTGCTGACGTCGATATAATTGTTCCCGCTCGAAGACGGATGCAAGTCGATGCGGTAGCTTCCCACCCCTACCGAATCGGCGAAGGCCTCGGCCGTGTCCTTCCCGCGAGCCTGCGTACCCACGTGCTGTTCGAGCACGGTGAACTCGGCCTGAATGCGGCGCGACTCGCGAATGTAGGGATACTTCGCCAGCCCGTCCTCGGTACCTACCAGGTCCCCGCGCAGGCGCAGTCCTCGCCAGCCCTGGCCGCCGTCGGGACGTGGAGCCTCGGTCTGCATCCAGTAGAGCAGTGACCGGCTCAGTTGCCGGGCCCGCTTCAGATTCCGCGCCGCCTCCGCCTCGCTCACCTCGCAAATATTGCCCAGCCAGTAGTCGTTCTGCGGCCAGTTCACCAGGCTGATATCGCTGCGATAGGCGCCCGGCACGAAGTTCTCCTTGTTGGCGATGCGCCGGTAGAGCTACAGGTTCAGCGCCCGTCCCTCGGCGCGATGCTGCAGCGTGGGATCGAAGAAGACGTTGCGGGTGCGCAGGGTGATCGGTTCGCTCATGGACCAGCTCAGCAGTTTGCCCGGCCAGGGTGGCTGCATCTTCGGCACGTAATCGCGCCAGAAGGCATACTCCTCCGGCTTGTCGATGGTATGGTCCTCGCCGGGCAGATGGTCGATGGCGAAACAGAAGGTGAACGACTGGTGGTTTGCCGGCTGCGCCTGCTCCGGAGCGTGCAGTTCGCCGGTCTGCTTCCGCGATTCGGCGCCGGTCACGTATTCCGTGCGGGTAAGGGGCAGCAGTTCGCCCATTTCGGTGGCATCCAGGAAGTAGGCTGCCTGGATCACTCGCGAGCCCACGGTCACCGCGCGCACCCGGTCGCCGGAAACATCCGCTGCCGTGGGCTTGTGTCCCAGCAGCAGCGTAAGCTGGCCGTTGCTGAGATAAGGCGCCAGCGCCTCTTCGAGAACCGCCAGCGAGATCCGCGGCTCGTGCGTGATGCGCGAGACGCCCCCGTCGCCGGGGTTCAGATTGGCGCGGCTGCGCGCGGCTTCGGTTAGGGGATAGTGGTCGCGATAGTAGGCGCGCACCGCGTTGCGATAGTGGCGATAGGCGCGCGTACAGCCGAAGGACTCAATCCAGGGGTGCTCGTCCGGCGGCACCGCCTGCGAGGTGAGCTGGCCTCCGATCCAATCCGTCTCTTCGGTCAGCACTACGCGCAGCCCGTTGCGCAAGGCTGCCAGGGCGGCGGCGCACCCTCCGGTGCTCGCCCCGATCACGGCTACATCGCAGCTCAATTCTTTGGCCTGGGCCAGCGCCGCAGGCAAAAGACACAGAAATTCCCGGCGTCGGATATGCATGTCGCTGGTCCCGGTATAGCACCCGGCGCGCCGCGCTGTCATTATCTTCCCGGCAGGGGATTACCTGGGGTAAGCTGGGATCAGTGCGATTTCTGGTCGTCGAAGACGAGAAACGGATTGCCGACTTTTTGTCCCGTGGTTTGGAAGGCGCCGGATACGCTGTGGATGTCGCTTCCCATGGCGCCCACGCCCTGGAACTGGTTCACTCCACCGACTACGACCTCGTGATCCTGGATATCATGCTGCCGGGAGAGATCGACGGCTTGCAGGTTCTGGGCAAGATCCGCAATCGTAAGGTCGGCCCTCCGGTGCTGATCCTCAGCGCGCGCGGCACCGTGGACGATCGTGTGCGCGGCCTGGAATTGGGCGCCGATGACTACCTGGTCAAACCCTTCGCCTTTGTCGAACTCCTGGCTCGCGTGCGCGCCCTGCTGCGGCGCGGCCAGCCGGCGCCCGAACGCCTGCAGGTTGGAGACCTGGCGCTCGATTGCATTCGCCGCAAGGTCACTCGCTCCGGCGAGCCCATAGATCTGGCTCCTAAAGAGTTCGGCATCCTCGAATACATGATGCGCAATAAGGGCCGGCCCCTCAGCCGCACCATGATCGTCGAGCACGTCTGGGATATGGACTACGACGGGCTCACTAACATCGTCGACGTTTATATCCGCCATTTGCGCAGCAAGATCGATGACCGCTTTCCTCAGAAACTGATCCAGACCGTACGCGGCATCGGTTATATGATCGACGCCCCGGATAGCAAAGCGGCGGAGAAACTTCTGGGCCATCCCGCCGAACGGCAGGTGTAAGTTGGCTGTGAAGATCTCCCGGCGGCGCTTCACGCGCGGGCTCCGCTTCCGCCTCATGGCCAGTTATGCGCTGTTCTTTACGGTGCTGCTGCTGGTGACCGCCACGGCCTTCCGCGGCTGGCTGGAATCGACCCTCAATAACCAATCCAGGGATCTCCTCGACCAGGAATGGGCTGCCGTGAAAGGCTATCTGCGCATCGAGAAGCGCCAGGGACGGCGCGGCGCCCCGGATGTCTACGCCCCCATCTGGTTCTTCGATGCCAATGACCCGGACGAGGCTTACATCGTCGAACAGTTGCGCCGGGTCTACCTGCTGGCCGATAAGGACGGCAAGGTAATGCAGTGGTCCGAAGCCTATCGCTCCATCGGTTTCAATACGCCGGAGGAGATCCGGGCAGTCATCCAGGCCGGCAGGCCGCAATGGTGGGTTCGCCGCAACGACAAGGGCGTGCCGTTTCTCATCCGCGCCGGCGTGGTCTACGATGAGCGGCACGCCACCACTCCGGAAAAGGGCGGAGAGCCTTTCTTTGTCGCCATCGGCCGGTCGGTCGCCACTACCGATCACATCCTGCACCAATACACCTGGATTTATACGGCCGTCATTCCCCTCACCGTCCTCACCGGCTGCATGCTGGGCTGGTTCCTGGCCGGGCGCGGCCTCACCCCCGTGATGGAGGTGGCCCGCGCTGCCCAGCGCATCTCCGGATCCAACCTGAGCCTGCGCATCCCCTCCCGCGGCGCCGGCGACGAACTCGATTTCCTGATCGAAACCTTCAATCGGATGATCCAGCGGCTGGACAGCTCCTTCCGCCAGATTCGCCAGTTCTCCACCGACGTTTCTCACGAGCTTCGCACCCCCATCACCGCCATCCGCGGCCAGTTGGAGGTGGCCCTGTTTACCGCCAATACCACGGACCAATATCGCGAAGCCGTGCTCAACGCGCTTCAGGATGTCGAACGGCTCTCTCAGATCGTGCGCGCCCTGCTGCTGCTCTCCCAGGCGGAGTCCGGCCAGTTGGCATTGCAGAAATCTCGCATCGATCTTTCCGAAGTGCTGCGCGATGTGGTGGATCAGTTCCAGATCCCGGCCGAAGGCGCGCGCATCGAGTTGGCCGCTCAGTTGACACCCGGCTGCCTGGCCGAGGTCGACCGCGTGCAAATCGAGCGCATGCTCTCCAATCTGCTCTCCAACGCGCTCAAGTTCACCGCGCCCGGTGGACAT
The DNA here is from genome assembly GCA_964568355.1 of uncultured Solibacteraceae bacterium. GTDB lineage: Bacteria > Acidobacteriota > Terriglobia > Bryobacterales > Bryobacteraceae > JAJPJX01. The sequence goes on from CAZMRK010000438.1 coordinate 8,762, forward strand.
GTCGCCGTCTCGCTGCGTTGGCTGGAAGGCCAGGTGGAGTTGGCCGTCGAAGATACCGGCTGCGGCATTCCCACCGAGCACCTGCCTCACATCTTCGACCGCTTCTATCGCGTACCCCAGCCCGAGAGCGGCGCTTCGCCCGAGCAGGGCCTCGGCCTGGGTCTCAGTTTCGTGGCCTGGATCGTCAAAGCCCACGGCGGCAGTATCGAGGTCGAAAGCCATCCCGGCCAGGGCACCCGCTTCCGTGTGCTGCTGCCGGCCAAGGCTCCACGCAGCCTGCCGCGGGAATCGCCGGAGCCGGTCGAAACGTAAGCCACAACCAGAATCAGCCCGAATGAAAGAACTTTAATTCTCCGTTTAGCACAGCTTCATTCGTTTGCAATAAGCTGATACAGTGCGGTTTTTACCAGTCGGATTCGTGTGTCTGTTGCTCCTCTGCAATTTGGCCCTGAAAGGGAGAGCGCAAAGCCCTCCGGCCGAAGCTCAGCCTCAGGATCATTTCTTCGCCGGCACGATCACCGCACTCGCCAGCGATAAAATCACGGTCAGCCGCACCGTCCTGGGCTCCAAGCCCGACACTCGCACTTTCCTGATCAAGCCGGAGACCCGCATTGAAGGCAAACCGCGCCTCAAGGCTCGCGTAACAGTGCGCTGGGTCCCCGATGAAGAAGGGGACCGCGCCGTGCACATCATCGTCCGCTCTACACAGAAGGCCCGGTGACCGCGCCGGCCACGCTGCGGCTGAGCGCCACCGTCAGCCTTGGCCCCAGGATCCTCAATTCGGCCGCTGCGCGCCGGCCGGACGCGAAATCCATCGCTACCAGCCCCCAGGGCTGTCCGAACTCCTTCTTCGTATTGGCGGCAACTTTGCGCAATTGCCCTGCCAGCTTCTTCCGCAGTTTCTGAAAGTCGTCGCCGTTCAGATCCACGCCTGGATTGGCGGACAGAAAGGCCCGCATCTCCGCCAGCACCTCGGCCGTGGTCCGCATGGCATCGGCCCACCAGACGATCACCGTATAATCGGCCTGAATCACCGCTTTCGCTACCGGGTTCAGGTCCGGAAACAGCGCCGGAATGCCCGGCTGCCCGGTCGCCTTCATCCTGTTCCAGAGCGCATCGTCAATGGCCGGCTTGCGCCGGTACGCGTCGGGGTCGTCTTCCGCCACCAGCAGTTGCAGCGCCGAGCGGCCGATCTGCTCGTATTCCGCCGCCGCGCGGGGCTGTTCCTGGTCCAGAAACAGCGAGGTGGCGAGCGCCGAGTTGTAGCGGGTCTC
>CAZMRK010000439.1:0-6006 GCA_964568355.1 uncultured Solibacteraceae bacterium
CGGCTGCGCCGAAGCAAGAGCGTTGGTGGGCGTTTGTGAAGCCTGCGCAGCAGGAGCCACCGGCTGTGCGGGACACGAAATGGCCCCGCAACGAGGTGGACCGCTTCATCCTGGCCAAGCTGGAAAGCAAGGGCTTGAGTCCCTCTCCGGAGGCGTCCGCAGGCACGCTGGTCCGGCGGCTGTATTTTGATTTGATTGGGCTGCCGCCGACGCCGGAAGAGGTGAAGGCATTCACCGCAAACCGCTCACCCAAAGCGTACGAGGAGCTCGTCGACAAGCTGCTGGCCGATTCCCGTTACGGGGAACGCTGGGGGCGCCATTGGCTGGATCTGGCACGCTATGCGGATACCAACGGCTACGAGGGCGATCCGGAATGGCCGCACGCCTGGCGCTATCGCGACTATGTGGTGGACGCGTTCAACAGTGACAAGCCCTACGACCAGTTCATTAAGGAACAGATTGCGGGCGACGAATTTTTCGAAGTGGTGAGCGCGGTACCGGCGCCTCCACCGGAGCCGGAAAAGGCTGTGGCGCTGAGCTTTCTGCGTCTGGCCCCGTTCAACCGGACGCCGGTGAGCGCGGAGAATCGGGACTCGCTGCTGAGCGAGATGACCTCGACGGTGGGCTCGGTCTTTTTGGGCCTGACGGTGGGCTGCGCCAAGTGCCACGACCACAAGTACGACATGATTCCAACCAGGGACTTCTATCGGATGAAGGCTTTCTTCGCCACGGTGCAGATCACCAATACGGGACGGGCGGGCGGCTACGAGCCCGCCGATTTCTACCGGCCGGGCGAAAAGCAGTGGGCGGAGGGGAAGCTGACGCTCTACCAGAAGCAGCTCAGCGCGGCCGAGGCGGAGTTCCACGACTTCCAGAAGCCTCTGGTGGCCAAGCTGGCGGCAGCAGCCAAGAAAAAGCAGGGAGAAAAGGGCGAGGCGAAGGAGATTACCGAGAAGGACCTGGAGCGCGAGGTCAACCTGGAAAACAGCAACGCGGTTTCGCTGGAGAAGCGCGAGGAGACGCTCAGTGCCGCGGATAAAGAGGGATATCGCCAGTTTGCCGAGCGCATCGCGCGGCTGAAGAAGAAGATCGAACGGGTGGAACCGTTCTGCATGGGCCTGCGAAACGCGGATGGGCCTCCGATGGGACCCGAGGTGCCTACCACCTATGTGCTGACACGGGGTGAGTACGACCATCCGGGCGAGGCGGTGGAGCCGGGCTTCCTGAGCGCGATCACCGGCAATTCCAAACCGGCGCACCTGGAACTGGACCGCTATAAGATGTTCCCGACGCGCGGACGGCGGATGACGCTGGCCAAGTGGATCGCGAGCCCCGATAATCCATTGACGGCGCGGGTGATGGTCAATCGGATCTGGCAGCAGCATTTCGGGCGCGGCATCGTGGAGACGCCCAGCGATTTCGGCAAGAACGGGGCCAAGCCGTCGCATCCCGAACTGCTGGATTGGCTGGCGCTGCGCTTTGTGCAGGAGAAGTGGAGCATCAAGGCCATGCACCGCCTGCTACTGACGAGCGCGACGTACCAGCAGGAATCGCGAAGGGCAGACGCCAAAGCGAGCGAGGTGGATCCCGACAACGCCTTGCTTTGGAAGTTCCACCGGCGCCGGCTGGAAGGCGAAGCGGTGCGGGACAGCGTGCTGGCCGTGAGCGGGCGGCTGAATCCGGAACGGGGCGGCTTGCCGGTGTATCCGCCGATGCCCGCCGGGGTGAAGGAGATCCGGGTGCAGGGCGTGGACACCTGGGAGACGTCGGCAGGGCCGGAAGCACGGCGGCGAAGCCTGTACATCTTCCAGCGGCGCGCCCAGTATCTGCCCTTCCTGGAAACCTTCGACGCTCCGGTTTATAACGCTTCGTGCGAGCGGAGGCGACCTTCGGTCACCTCGTTGCAGGCGCTTTCGATGTACGACAGCGACTTCGTGAACACCGAAGCCGGATATTTTGCCGAACGGGTGCGAAGCCAGGCCGGTCCCGATGTTCGCGAACAGATCCGGACGGCTTTCGAGATGGCGCTAGGCCGCGCGCCATCGGCCGCGGATCTAAAAGATGCCGCCGCCTTTATAGACTCCGCAGGCCCGAAATCGGAAGGACTGGCCGGGCTTTGCCGGGTATTGCTGAATTCGAACGAGTTTTTGTATGTGGACTAGGAGGTCAGGCATGAAGATATCGCGAAGAGAAATGCTGTGCCGGTCCTCGAACGGTATTGGGGCGCTAGCGCTGGCGGACCTTCTGGCGGACGAACTCAAGGCCGAATCCGGGCCGCCGAATCCAATGCTGCCGAAGCCGCCGCACTTCCAGCGCAAGGCCAAATCGTGCATCTTTCTGTTCATGGCAGGCGGCGCCAGCCAAATCGACACATTCGACTACAAACCCGCGCTACAGAAGTATGCGGGCGGGCGCCTTCCCATGCGGCCGGGACTCTCGGGCGAGATCGAGGGCTTCCTGCAAGCGCCGCACCGGACGATCCCCAGTCCGTTCGAGTTCAAGCGCTATGGGCAGTCTGGACGGTACATCTCCACGCTGTTTTCGAAGATCGGAGAGTGCGTGGATGACCTGGCATTTGTTTACGGCATCAAGGTCGACAACAATAACCACGGTCCGGCGACCATGCACGTGAACACCGGATCCCAGTTGCAGGGCAGTCCATCGGTGGGTTCGTGGATCACGTACGGCCTGGGGAGTCCGAACCAGAATCTGCCCGGGTACGTGGTGATTCAAGACCCGCGGGGCTCGCCTGTGAACGGCTCGGTGGTGTGGGGCAACGGCTACCTGCCGGCTTCGTACCAGGGTACGCTGTTTCGTTCGTCGGGCTCGCCGATTCTGGACCTGGAACTACCGAAGGGGGTTAGCCGCGAACGGCAGCGCAAAGAGTTCGACCTGTTGAAGCGGCTCAACGAGCGACACCTGGAAGACCGGCCCGGCGCCAGTGAACTGGAGGCTCGCATCAATGCCTACGAACTGGCGTTCCGGATGCAGGCCGAGGCGCCGCGCGCGGTGGATCTTTCAAGCGAATCGGAAGCCACGCGGAAGCTTTATGGGCTGGATAACCCGCTGACCGAGGGATTCGGGCGGCAGTGCCTGCTGGCCCGACGGCTGGTGGAGGCGGGGGTGCGCCACACCCTGCTGATCCATGGGGTCGAGATCGGGCGCTATAGCTGGGACGATCACGGCAATATCAAGGAACGGGTGCCCGGGCACGCGGCGGAGGTAGATCAGCCCGTGGCGGCGCTCCTGAAAGACCTGAAGGCGCGCGGGCTGCTCCAGGAGACGCTGGTGGTGTGGGCTTCGGAGATGGGCCGCACGCCGTTTATCAATGAACTGAAATCCGACAAACCGGGGCGGGACCACAACCAGTACGGCCTGTGCATGTGGATGGCTGGGGGAGATGTGAAGCCGGGCGCTACCGCGGGGGCGACGGATGAGTTCGGCATCCGTGCGCTCGAAAAGGAGATTCCGCTGCGGGATGTTCACGCCACGATTTTGAACCTGATGGGTTTGGATGATAAGCGGCTGACGTATCTCCATGCGGGACGCTTCCGCAAACTGACCGATATCGGCGGCGACGTATTGAAAGAGATTGTGGCGTGATCCGCACTGCGTTATACCTGCTGCTGGCCGCCGGAGCGGCCCAAGGGGCGCAGAACTGCGTGTCCCCGGAATCGATTTGGAAGCTGCGCGGGGTGGCCGATCCGCAGCCGGGGCAAGGGGTGGTGGTGTACGTGCAGTCCTGGAACGATCCGATGGAGGATCGCACGTACAGCAATTTGTGGAAGGTTGAACTGAACGGCGGGGTGGCGCAGCCCCTGACCACGGGCAAGTACCATGATCGAGGAGCGCGCTGGTCACCCGATCAGAACCGGATTGCGTACGTTTCCGACCGCTCCGGACGTCCGCGCATTCACGTGCGCGACATCCGTACGGGCAAAGAGATTACTCTGACCAGCGGGGAAAGCGCGCCATCGAACCTGGCCTGGTCGCCGGACGGCACGATGGTCGCCTACACGGCTTATCAGACGGCGGCGGCGGAGTGGGCGCCGGTGATGCCCGCGAAACCACCCGGAGCGAAGTGGGCAGCACCCGCGGTGGCATTTACGAATTTGCGCTGGACTTTCGACGGGACCGGCCCCCTGCCTCCGGGCGGCGTCAGGATCTTCGTGGTGCCGGCGACAGGCGGCCCGGCCCGCCAGATCTCGAGGCCGCCGTATCACCACACGTCTTATCTGACGGAGCCGGAACTCACCTGGTCCGGAGACGGGCGCTCGATTCTGGCTCCCGCGGTGAAAGGCGCCGACGGATGGGCAGTTTATACCGGGAACCAGATCTATGCGTTTCCCCTGGCCGGTGGCGAGCCCGAAGCGCTGACCCACGATGAAGGGCACAAGTCCCAGGTGCGGGTCTCGCCCGACGGCAAACGCATCGCATACACCGGGTATCGCTGGAAGGGCCAGAGCTACCACGTCAACGCCTTGCATATTCTGGACCGAACGCGGGGGACGGTGAGCGACGCGACTCCCTCGCTCGACCGCGATGTGGCATCGCCGGTGTGGTCCGCAGATTCCAGCCGCATCTGGTTCCTCGCAGACGACCGGGGGAGCACCAATCTCTACGTCGCGGATACACGCGGCGGTGTGGAACAGATCACCAAAGGAGCCCAGCGGCTGAGCGCGCTGGCGATGGGCCACGACGGACTGGCCGGCTTAGTCAGCAGCACGACGCAACCGGGCCAGGTGGTGAGGATCTCCGGCGCGAACTGGACCGTGCTCGCAGATCCCACGCGCGAGCAGGGCTGCCACTTCCAGGAAGCCGAGGAGATCTGGTATCCGTCCTTCGACGGGATGAAGATCCAGGGCTGGGTGATCCGGCCGCCGGGCTTCGAAAAGGGCCGCAAATATCCCCTGGTGGTTTCCATCCACGGCGGGCCGCACGGAGCGTACGGCGCGTCGTTCGTGCACGACTTGCAGGTATTGGCGGCACATGGGTATGTGGTGCTGTACACGAATCCACGCGGCTCGACCGGCTACGGAGAGTCTTTCGGCAATATTATCCAGCACAAGTGGCCGGGTGACGACATCCGGGACGTAATGGCGGGGGTCGACTACGTGCTCCAGTCGGGTGACGTAGATGAATCGCGCATGGCGGTGACCGGCGGCAGCGGTGGCGGGTTGATGACGTCGTGGATGGTGACCCAGACGGCGCGCTTCCGGGCGGCGGTGGCTCTGTATCCGGTGACCAACTGGTTTACCCACGTAGGCTCGGGCGACAACGGCTTTTACATTGCGTCCGTGTACCGCAAAGGAATGCCCTGGGACGAGCCGGAAGACTACATGCGGCATTCGCCGCTGTTTTATGCCAACCGGGTGAAGACGCCCACCATGATCATTACGGGCGAAGAAGACTGGCGCACGCCCATTGCACAGAGCTACGAGTTCTATCGCGCGCTGAAGGTGCGCGGCATCGACACAGTTTTAGTGCGGGTCCCGGACGAACCGCACGGTCTGCGCAACCGGCCCAGCCACAGGCTGGAGGCCACGATGCATACGCTGGCCTGGCTGGACCGGTACCTCTCCAGCAGAGCGCGCAGCGCGCGTTAAATTCGTGTGCGCATTACTTGACTTCTCAGCCTATTGAGAGTATATCAATATGACAATTCGCGGCCGGTCGGAAAGCCCGGCCCCGGAGGGGTATGTGAATTTGACTAAGCTCTGCCTCGCGATGCTGGCTTTCGCCGCATCCGCGTGTGCTCAGACCACGGTAGCCCAGCTACTGGGAACGATAACCGACGGTTCCGGAGCCGCCATTTCAGGTGCCGCCGTACAACTGGTCAATGAAGGGACCAATGAAAATCGAAAGACTCTTTCCGATTCGACGGGGGCTTACCACTTCACACAGCTTCCGGTGGGGTCTTACACGCTGACTGCCGAAAGCCCCGGCTTCCAGAAGTTCACGCTCACCGGCATCGCACTGAAGGTGGACGACCGCCGCAGCGAGGAC
>CAZMRK010000440.1:0-11490 GCA_964568355.1 uncultured Solibacteraceae bacterium
TCGTCGTTCGGCCCGGCCAGCGGATTGGACCCCTGCAAGTTGATATGGTCGGAGAGCAGCACCAGACCGCCGCGCTCCAGCGAGAGATTGATTCCCCCTGCGGCGTTGGTGAACACCATCGCCTTCACGCCGAGCCGCCCCAGCACCCGCACGCCGAAGGTCACTTGCGCCGGCGTGTAGCCTTCGTAGAGATGCACCCGCCCGGCCATCACGGCCACGTCCAACTCGCCCAGTCTTCCGAACACCAGCCGGCCCGCATGGCCGATCGCGGTCGAACACGGCCAGTTCGGGACCTCGCCATAGGGAATCTCGACGGAGCCGCTCAGTTCCTCGGCGAATGCCCCCAGACCGCTGCCTAACACCACCGCTACCTTAGGCCGAAAGCTGGTTCGCGACTCCAGAAACCGCCTGGCCGGCTCGATCACAACAGCATCCCCGCGATGCAGGCCGACATGAAGTTCGCCATGCTGCCGGCCGCCACCGCCTTCAGTCCGAGCCTGGCCAGGTCGGACTTGCGGTCGGGCGCCAGCGCGCCGATACCGCCGATCTGAATCGCGATCGAACTGAAATTCGCGAACCCGCACAGCGCATACGTAGCGATCGTAAACGAGCGGGGATCAAGCTGCGTCTTCATCGGTCCCAGTTGCAGAAAAGCCACAAATTCGTTCAGCACCAGCCGCGTCCCCAGCAGATTCCCGATCGCGCCGGCATCCTTCCAGGGCACGCCCATCACCCAGGCTATCGGGGCAAAGATGATGCCGAACATCTTCTCCATCGAAACCGGCAGCCAGCCCAGAAAGGGCAGCGTGTGGAACCAGCCCAGAATCCCGTTCAGCATCGCGATCAGCGCCAGAAACGCAATCAGCATGCCGGCGATATTCAGCGCCAGGTGCAGCCCGTCTCCCGCGCCGCGCGCCGCGGCGTCGATCACGTTCACCGCCGTCTTCTCCACCCGGATCTCCACGCGTCCCGCCGTGGCCGGCTTGTCCACTTCCGGATAGAAAATCTTGGCCAGCATGATCGTCGCCGGAGCCGTCATGATCACCGCCGTCAGCAGATGCACGATGTCCACGCCGGCGATTTTGACATAAGCCGCCATCACCGCCCCCGAGACGTGCGCCATCCCGCTGGTCATCACCGTGAACAGCTCGGATTCGGTCATGCCCGATAGAAACGGCCGGATCGTCAGCGGCGCTTCGGTCTGGCCCATGAAGATGCTGGCCGCCACGTTCAGCGATTCGGCTCCGCTCACGCCCATCACTTTCTGCATCCCGATCGCCATCATGCGCACGATCCACTGCATCACGCCCAGGTAGTACAGAATCGAGAAGAAGGAAGCGATGAAGATGACGATGGGGAGAACCTGGAAGGCGAAAACCACCCCGAACGGACCGCTCTTGATGCCCAGGGGGCCGAAAACAAAGTTGCTGCCCGCTTCGGCGTAGCCGAGCATCGCATTCACCCCCGCGCCGATTGCCTGGAACAGCTTTCCGAAGTCGGTCTTCAGTACCAGGATCGCGAAGGCGAACTGGAGCCCCATGCCCCAGGCCAGAATGCGCAATTTGATCGCCCGCTTATGCGCGGACAGGCCCCAGGCTGCGGCCAGAATCACTACCAGGCCAAGCAGTCCGGTGAACCGGCCCATCACCCAACGACTTCCAGAATGAGTTCGCGCTCATCCGGCTTCTGCGAGGAGAGGTGGAACGCATCTTCCACCATGTCGGCCGCTTCTTCCACCCGGTCTTCCCTGGTGTAGTAAAGGCGGCACAGCACCGATCCGGCGTCCACCTTTTCGCCCACCTTCACCTCCAGGATCACGCCCACGGCCGGGTCGATCGGATCGTCTTTCTTTTGACGCCCCGCGCCGATCATATTGGATGCCGTCCCGATCCCCTCCGCGTCCACCTGGCTGATGTAGCCGGCCCGCGGCGAGGTGATCTCGCGCATCCCCGTGGCGTTCGGCAGCAGTTCGAACTTGTCCAGCGCCGTCGGATTCCCGCCCTGCGCCTTGACCACTTCCTTGAGCTTGCGATACCCCGAACCGTCCACCAGCTTCTGTTCCGCCGTCCGCCGGGCTTCGTCGAGCGTGGCTGCTTTCTTGCCCAGGAAGATCATGCGCGCCGCCAGTTCCACCGAAAGCCGCGTCAGATCCTCCGGACCTGCGCCTTGCAAGGTCTGCGACGCTTCCATCACTTCGAGCGCATTGCCTACGGCGTACCCCAGCGGCTGGCTCATGTCCGTGATCAGCGCCTGGACCCGCTTGTCCATCCTCCGCCCGATCCCTACCATCATCTGTGCCAGCCGGCGGGCATCTACCTGCTTCTTCATGAACGCCCCGTGGCCCACCTTCACGTCCAGCACCAGCGCGTCCACGCTCTCGGCCAGCTTCTTCGACATGATGGAGGAGGCGATCAGCGGTACCGATTCCACGGTCCCGGTAACATCCCGCAGCGCATACAGTTTCTGGTCGGCCGGCGCCAGGCGGTCGGACTGGCCGATAAAGCACAGCCCCAGCTCCTGGAGCTGGCTGGTGAACTGTTCCGGCGTCAGGTCGGTGCGAAACCCGGGGATCGATTCCAGCTTGTCCAGCGTTCCGCCCGTGTGGCCCAGGGCCCGCCCCGACATCATGGGCACCACCACACCCGCCGCCGCGGCCAGCGGAGCCACAATCAGGCTGGTCTTGTCACCCACCCCGCCGGTCGAGTGCTTGTCCACCTTCAATCCGGGAATCGAAGACAGATCGACGGTTTCCCCCGAGCCCAGCATGAACTCGGTCAGCCGGCTCACTTCCCGATCGGTCATGCCTGTGAAATACACGGCCATCAGAAAAGCCGACATCTGGTAGTCGGGGATCTCGCCCTTGGTGTAGCCCTCCACCAGGTACTCAATCTCTTCCGGAGCTAGTTCTTCTCCGTCTCGCTTCCGCTGGATCAAGTCAACTGTACGCATTATGAGACACTTAGCCTATCATCTTGCGGGACGCAATGTAAAGGAACGCCGTGCGCTGGAAAATACTCTCAGATGCCGGGAATTGGAATTCGGTATTGGCCTCGAAAGATTTCTGCGAAAATCTCCAGATTTTGCGCGTGTAAATGTCCGTTATCGGCCAGCAGGTGAGCGCTATCCAGCCGATGCGCCCCGCCCTGCATGTCCGAGTACTGTCCGCCCGCCTCGCTCACCAGCAGGCGCCCCGCCGCCATGTCCCACGGATTGAGCCCGAACTCCCAGAACGTGTCCAGCCGCCCGCAAGCCACATACGCCAGATCGATGGCCGCGGTCCCGGTCCGCCGGACGCCGTGCGTCGCCATCGCCATCTGATGATAGAAATGCACATTCACGCTGAGATGCCGCCGCCGGCTGGGAAATCCGGTGCACGCCAGGCTATCCTCCAGGCGCTGCACGTTCGACACCCGGATCCGCCGGTTATTCAAATAGGCGCCGCAGCCGCGCTCGGCTGCGAACATCTCCTGCCGTAGCGGGTCGAACACCACCCCCGCCACCACTTCTCCGGCGTGCTCCAGAGCCAGCGTGACATTGAACATGGGAAACGAATGCGCGAAATTGGTGGTCCCGTCCAGCGGATCCACGTACCAGCGATAGTCCGACGATCCCGCCGTCACCCCGCTCTCTTCCGCCACGATCGCGTGCGCCGGAAAGTGCGACCGCAGCCGCTCCAGCACCAGTTTCTCCGAGGCCCGGTCCGCTTCCGTTACCAGGTCGAATTCGCCCTTCAGCTCGAATGGCACCCGCCGTTCGAAATAATGCGCAAGCAGAGCTCCCGCTTCCCGGGCGATTTCGGCTGCCGTTTCGAGATAACTGTGCATGAATTAAGGCCGGGCCTGCGCTCCTGTGCCTTCCTCGATCAGGTACAGAATGTCGTGCTTAAAAATGAAGAGGTTAGGCCCGTCTGTCCGAGTGAGACGGATGAAGGAATGGTCGTAATACTCGATCACGCCCGATACCTCTTCGCCGCTGCCCAGGCGGATGCGCACCGTGGCCCCCGTCTGAATCAGGTGCTTCAGGTACTTCACTTCCTCGAAGGTCTGCTCGGGAGCGCGCGTGCCGGATTTGCCTTGTCTGCTCACTGTTTCTCCTGCTTGTGATTCTGCTGCCGGCGAATCTGCTGCGGGGTCGTTCCTTCCGGGTCGATCGAGATCCTGGCACCTGGCGATCCCGAACTACCTTCCGCTTCCCCATAATAGCCATTGCGGTGGACCACCCGCAAATTCGGCCGCCGTACCTTGATCTCCAGACGGTGAAACCGGTCTTTGCTCGGGGGCACGCCCCTGGGATAGTAAGCCAGCAGATATTGCGTGCGCAGTTCCCGGATGATCTCGGTAAACGCTGCGTCCAGCGCCGGCCCCACGCTGGGCGCGAATACCCGTCCGCCGGTCCAGGAGGCCAGCGTGGTCAAGGCGTTCTCTCCGCCCACGTTGCGGCCCGCGTCGTTGGTGATCGGCATCACCAGGATCGGATAAATCACCGCGTCGGCCATCTGCGCCGCTTCCACCGCGCCGTGGAACTTGGTCTGGCTGGTGGTGTCGCCGCCATCGGTCACAATCACCATGACCTTGCGTCCCTCCCGATCCTCCAGGTCCCGCCCCGCCAGGTAAACCGCATCGTAAAGCGAAGTTCCGGCGCTCGCGTGCAGCAGCTTCAGCGACCGCTCCAGCGGTCCGTAGTTCGGGGTGAAGTTGTTGTGCCGCATCACCTCGTAGTTGAAGGTGTAAAGCGCCACCATGTCCCGGCCTTCGCCGCCCATCAGCAGTGCCTTCAGGAAGCGCACCGCCGAATCTACTTCGTATTTCAGTTCCTTGGCGGTCGATCCGCTGGTATCCACCATCAGCGCCACCGAGAGCGGCTGTTCGGTGTGGTGCTCGAACACCGCAATCTGCTGCTTCACCCCGTTGTCATAAATTTCGAAATCGGAGCGCTCGAGCGAGCCGACCAGAGCCCCGCCGCCGTCCTTTACGGTCGCCAGGATGCGCACCAGGCTGACGTCCACCCGGATCACCGGCTGCTGCTGTGCCAGTGCGGCCGCTGTCCATAGCAATCCGGCCAACCCGCTAACGGAGCTGTACAACCGGGGCATGCTGGTCCCACTCTCCTTCGACCCAAACTTCCCCGTCGGCGAAGTATTCTTTTTTCCAGATGGGAACCCGGCGTTTCAGGCGATTGATGCCCTCCAGGGCGGCCTCAAAGGCAGGTTTGCGATGCGGCGCGGTCACGATCACGGCCACGCTGGTCTCTCCCACCAGCAGCAGCCCTAACCGGTGCACCAGGGCGATGCGGGTGATCGCAAACTCGCTGGCCAGTTCGCGCCCGATCTCGGCCAGCCCCCGGATCGCCATGGGCGCATAACACTCGTATTCCAGACGTACGGTGCGCCGTCCTTTGGTGTTGTTGCGGACCACTCCTTCGAAATCCACCACCGCGCCGTCTTCTCCGGTCAGCACCCGGTCGATCAGCTTGCGCCGGTCGATCGGATGACGAGTCAGCGCGTAGAGATTTCCGTTCTCGGTGATCTCCTCCAGGAATCCCCCGGAGCCCCCGCTCACCGGCGGGAGGAACGCCACTTCGTCGCCGTCCTGAACCGGGACGTCCGGCACGGCGAATACCTGGTTTCTGGCCAGCACGATGCTGCCCGCCATCTGCTCCACCCGCGGGAATTTCCCGGCGTAGTGGTCGAAGACAGTCCCCAGAGTAGCCCCTTCCGCCACCTCCAAGTGGTCTTCCGGCTTGCCGGTAATGTCTTTCAGCATGCCGAAAAACAGGACTCTGATACGCATCTCGTTTATATCTGCCAGTTTATCAGACGCGGCGAACCGGCCTCCCGTTCCCGTTCGCTATAATTCTTCGGAATGCAAAGTCATGAGTGCCGCATCCGGGTGCGCTACGCCGAAACGGATCAGATGGGCGTCGTCTATTACGCCAACTATTTCATTTGGATGGAAGTGGGCCGCACCGAGTTCTGCAAGCACCGTGGCTTCCGCTACCGCGATATGGAAGCGGAGGACGGCGTTCTGCTGGCCGTCGCCGAATCCCGCTGCCGCCATTCCTATCCCGCCCGCTATGACGACGAGGTGATTATTAAGACCTGGGTGGAAGCGGTCAGCACCCGTATGGTGATCTTCGCCTACGAGATGCGCCTGGCACGGGACGACCGCAAAATCGCCGCAGGCGAAACCAAGCACGTCTTCCTCGACCGCGACTTCAAACCCTGTCGCATGCCCGACCGGTACAAACCCTATTTCGAACTAAAATAGCCGGGCGCCGCCCGCCATGACGATACAATAGCGGGTTCATGAGCCAGCTTTTTCCAACCGCCGCCATTACCGATGAGTTCTCTCCCGATCTGGAGGTCGCCGTCCGTCACATGAAGCAAGCCGGCATGGTCGCCGCCGAGCTGCGCATGGTCTTTGGAAAGAACATCGTGGACTTGAGTGACGAGGAATTGGACCGCGCCCGCCAGATCGTCGAAAGCCAGGGCCTGCGCATTATCTCCATCGCCTCCCCCCTGCTCAAATGCGTTCTCCCCGACGCCCCCGGCGTCGACCCGCGCTTCCAGCAGGATATCTTCGCGGCCAAGCACACCTTCGCCGACCAGCCGCGCCTCACCGCCCGCGCCTTCGAGATCGCCGGGCGCCTGGGAGCCCGCATCATCCGCGTCTTCTCCTACTGGCGCACCGTCGATCCCGACCAGTGCTTCGACCGCATCGTCTCCGCCCTTCGCGCGCTGGCCGATCAGGCGGCAACCCACGATCTCATCATCGGAATCGAAAACGAGCACGCCTGCAACATCGCGACGGCTGCCGAGACCGCACGCCTGCTGGCCGCCTTGCCCCACCCCAATCTGAAGGTGGTCTGGGATCCGGCCAACGCCTTCGTCTCCGGCGAAGTGCCCTATCCTGACGGCTATCGCCTGCTGCCGCCCGATCGCATCGTCCACGTGCATGCCAAAGACTGCGCCCTGGTCAACGGCAAACCCACCTGGGCCCCCCTCGGCCAGGCCGAACTGGATTGGAAAGGCCAGATCGCCGCCCTGGTCCACGACGGCTACCAAGGCTACATCAGCCTGGAAACCCACTGGCCCGGTCCCCAAGGAGACAAACTCGAAGCCAGCACCCTCTGCGCCCAAACCCTCCGCGCGCTGGTTACAAAATGAAAAGCTTTCAGCGATCAGCTCTCAGCTCGGCAAGCGAACTGGAGTACCACCTCTTGCCGGCAAGAGACCTGAATCTGATCCCACCCAAGGACTATGATCTATTGACGCAACGCACCATCGAAATCAAGCGCATGCTGGCTGCTCTCATCCATAAGCTGAAAGAATAGCTCTCAGCCTTTGCCGCGCCACGTATCGCCGATTCACTGGCGAAGGATTTCTGAAGCTGATCGCTAACCGCTGATCGCTGACAGCTTCCTATTTCTTTTTCTCCAAATTCCACAGGCCCCGCGAAACCACGCGCCCGCAAAAGGGACAATAGTTGATGCCAACGTAACACGGCCGTTCCTCGCCGAACACAAAAAAATACTCCGTATCGATCTCCGTCAAAATCCGTCCGTTGGTGAGCTGATACGGCTGGGCATGGCGAACCATCTCCAGATCCATCAGCTTGTCGAGTTCCGCGCAGCAAGTCATCACGCCCATTCTACTTTGGCCGCTCTCGTGCCTTTCTTTCCCGCGAGCTATGCATCTCTTCGCCGTCTCTCTGGCTCTTCTGCTCGCCCAGGTGCGCGCCGTCCTCGTACCTGCTCCGCCGGAGCTGTCCATTCCCGCCGATGTGGTTTTTCAGTCCGGACACACCGGCGCCGTCACTGCGCTGGCCTTCAGTCCGGACGGCGGCCTGCTCGCCTCCGGCGGCGAGGACCGCCGCGTGATCCTCTGGAATCCCGCCACCGGCCGCGAGATCGGTCGGCTCGAAGGTCATCAGGCCGCCGTGCAATCGCTGGCCTTCTCCCCCGACGGCCGTTGGCTCGCCTCCGGCTCCGGTGACCACCAGGTCCGCCTCTGGAATCTGCGCACTCGGAGATTCGGGCGAGTCCTCGCCGCTCACAACGAGCCTGTCACGCATCTGGCCTTCCGTTCCGATGGAACCATGCTGGCTAGCGCCGGTTCTTCCGTCTGCCTCTGGGATCCGCGCAGCGGGCGGCTCCTGCATCGTCTCTCTTCCGGTGAATATGAGATCTCCGCTCTCGCATTTTCCCCGGATGGCGCGCGGCTGCTGGTCGCGTCCGCTTTCGGCGATATGGAAATTCGCGGCATCGTCAAGGTATTCGATACCGCTACCGGAGCCCTGCGCGAGACCCGCCGGGAGATTCTGCGCGCAACGAGCGCCGATGGCCGCTGGCAGGCCATTCAGGAAGGCCAATGGGCGGCTGCGCGCATCCATCTTCGGGCCGGATGGAATGCCGGCGCATCCGGCTCCTTTGCCCCCGGCCAGTATGGCCCGCTCGCTTTCAGCTTCACCGGCGATTGGATCGCCAGCGCCTCCGCTCCCCAAGCGGACGTGACCGTCCGCCGTACCGCCGCCCCCTCCGCGGCGCGTCCGGTTTTCGCCGGTGCCTGGAGCAGCGACCTGCTGGCCGTCAGTCCCGATGGCTCGCGTCTGGCCGTGGCCGGCCGCACCTCCGAGATCCGCCTCTTCCACCCTGCTACCGGGAAGCTGCTGCACTCTCTCGCGCCTCGACCCGCCAGTGTGGTGGCGTTCTTTCCGGATAGCCGGCGCCTTATCTCGGGAACATTGCAGATCTGGGATCTCGCCTCTCGCAAGGAACTGCCCGGGCCGCGTCCGGCCGATCCGGCCATCGGCATCGCGGTCAGTCCGGACGGCCGCTATGCGGTTGCCGGGGCCCGCGTCCTCGAACTCTGGGACCTGGCCGCGCGCCGCCTCGTGCGCCAGTGGCGTGGACCGGCAGAGGTGCTCCTTTCCCCCACGTTCAGCCCCGACGGCAAACTCCTGGCGGCCAGCGCCCGCGGCATCGTCCTGGTCTGGGAGATCGCCACGGGCCGCGAACTTCTCCGCTTCGGCGACATGGATCTCTATCATTCCGGGGCGCTGGCCTTCAGTCCGGACGGCCGGCTGATCGCTTCCGGTGCCGCCGCCGGCGCGATCCGCCTCTTCGATCGCACCGCCGGCCGGGATCTGCGCGACTTCCGCATGGACGGTGCGGTCTCCGTCCTGGCCTTCAGCCCCGATGGCACCCGCCTGCTGGCCGGCAGCCGCGCCGGCATTCGCTTCACCGGTCAACGCCTCCAGGTGATCCCGGGCCAGTCGGCCGCGCTCGCTGTCTGGGATCTGGGCACCGGCCGTCAGGTGTTCTCCCTGCGCGCCGCCGATTGGGTCTCCGCAGCCGCCTGGAGCCTGGATGGCCAGACCATCTTGGCCGCTTATGGCTCACTGGATCAGCCTGGTTCTCTGCGGGCCTTCGATCCGCTCACCGGCCGCCAGCTTCGAACGCTGGTCGCTCAAGTCGAGCCCCAGACCGGAGCCTTCAGCCCCGACCGGCACTGGTTCGCCGCCCCCGCCCGCTCCGGATCGCCCCTGAAGCTCTGGCACCTGCTCCCCCCGAACTAGCCTTGTAGCGCCCGCTTCAGCGGGCCGCGTCGCGACTCTTCGCGACGCCAAATTCGGGGTTGGAAGCAGGAGAGACCTGCGTTATGATGCTGGTAGCGGGAGTGGGGGTGCGACCCAACTCCCGCAGGGCGCTTACCGTCGGCCCTTAGGGGTCCAAACGATCAGCGCCGTAAGCCGGCCAACGAACGACCGTAACTTTACCAGCAGAAGGATCATAAGAAAGATTCTCCTTTCTAGCTTCGTGTGGAAGGCCCGGACGTCATTCCGGGCTTTCCCGTTTGAAGCCCAGGTGCTTCTCCCGGCAACCCGCACATTCCACATTCAACTAGAAAGCAGATAGTAGCATCGGTGTGGACGCATCTGTCGTGCTGGAATGCGTGGGCTGCCGATGTGGCGCCCGCTTCAGCGGGCCGCGTCGCGACTCTTCGCGACGCCACACCCTCTTTCACACGGTCGTTCTCGCGCCCGCCGTGATATTCTGGTCAAATAACGAGGGCATCGCCAATGCGGCTTCGCTTGGTCGTAAGGTTTTCGTCTGTAGCCTCTTCTGTTTCGCCGGGCCGCCGATCCTCGTCAAACGTCCTGCGCCCTACCCAGTATCCCGAACAATCTGCATTCGTAGCCTTTCGGCTGAGCCGGTCCGGCACAGGCGGCACCGGAATTGACTAGGCACGGGGCCTGTTTCCATGTTTGAATTTTTGTTCAAGTATCCCAGCTTCATTTTTCATAAAGGCAGGTTTGTCCTGCTCGCCCCTCTGCCGGTGTGGATTCTGGTTTTGGCGATCCTGGCGGCTGCCGCGCTCCTCTTCTGGCACGTTCGCCGCCACCACGGATTGCTGACCGGATCCCGCCCCCTGGCGATCTGGCTGCTCGAGACCGCGCTCGTCGCCCTGGTGCTGTTCCTGCTCTGGCACCCCGCCCTCAGCGTCGCCACGCTGCGGCCCCAGCAAAACGTCGTCGCGGTGCTTGTTGATGATTCCCACAGTATGGCTATTCAGGAGGGATCCCGAACGCGCCTGGCCGAAGCCGAGGGCCTGCTGAAAAGCAATCTCCTGGATGCTTTGGGCAAACGCTTTCAACTTCGCCTCTATCGTTTCGGCCGCGACCTGGAACGCATCCAGCGGCTGGATCAGCTAGCCCCCAATTCTCCTGCTACGCACATCGGTGACAGCTTGCAGCAGGTCCTCGCCGAATCTTCCACGCTGCCTCTCGGCGCGGTGGTCCTGCTCAGCGATGGGGCCGATAACTCGGGCGGAATCGACCTGGAAACCGTGTCGCAGATTCGTAGCCGGCACATCCCCATCCACACCATCGGCTTCGGCCGCGAAAAGCTCGACAACGACCTCGAAGTCACCGATGTCATCGTCCCCGCCCGCACCCTGGCGGACTCTCGCCTCAGCGCGGTAGTGACCTTCCGCCAGTCCGGCCATGCCGGCCAAAAAGCGCATCTTACCGTGCGCGATGGCGACCGTGTCCTGGCCGCCGAAGACATTACCTTGAAGCCCGACGGCGTGCCCCAAACTGAAGCCCTGGTGTTTAACTCCGGCAGCGCCGGTCCCAAAACCCTGCGAATCGGCGCGGATGTCCTGGCCAATGAGGAAAATCACGACAACAACGTCGTCACCCGCCTGGTCAACGTGGAAGGCCGCCGGCCGCGCCTGCTCTATATCGAAGGAGAGCCGCGCTGGGAATACAAATTCATCCGCCGCGCCATCGATGACGATCACACCCTGCTGCTCAGCTCCATGCTGCGCACCACTCAGAACAAGATCTACCGCCAGGGGCTGGCCGACGGCAAGGAATTGCAGGACGGATTTCCAGCCAAGGCCGAAGAGCTGTTCGCCTACGACGGCCTGGTGATCGGCAGCGTGGAGGCCAGCTACTTCACCTCCTCCCAGCAGGAACTCATTCGCGA
>CAZMRK010000441.1:0-6686 GCA_964568355.1 uncultured Solibacteraceae bacterium
CATTCCGGCGGAATCGCGCTCGATTTCAGGTTGATGGTGGAAGCATGCCAGCGCAGGGCCTGCGCGAGGATGTAATCGAGCTGGCGGTCGTTGTAGCCCCATTGTTTCCACGAGGCGGCGGTGCCGCAGGTCTCTAGCGACACCGGGCTGCGCTGCCACGCATCCTGCACGTGCGCGCGGACCACCTGCTGCGGGTAGAGGTCGAACATGTGGGCGAAGGTCCGCCCGGGGCGGCCCAGATCGCCCCAGCAGTCGAGGCGCCAGCCCGCGCCGCGTTCCACTCCATAGCGCAGGGCTTCGGGTTCGTCGAAATTGATCAGCAGCGGCGTGCGGTGGAAGGCTTCGAAGTGCAGATCGATGAGCGCTTTCTGGATGGCCCAGTCCGGCAGGTACGGCCCCCAGCCTTCGCCCCAGTAGCCGACGGTTGAGATATCGACGCTGTCGAGGGCCGGATGGCCGTCATAGCGGGCGCCGGCGGCGCGGATCAGGGCGGACCAGGTTTCGAGATAGAGGGGGTCGTCGGAATCGGGCGACCAGATGCGGCCGTCGGAATCGCCGGGCCGGTTGGCGCGGCGGGCCCCGGAATTGCGGTACCACTCCGGCAGGGGGTGGTTCTGGTCGTAGGGCATGAGGCGGATGTCGAGGGTCTGGTGATGCCGGTGGGCCTGATCGAGCGCGAGGTCGAGGATGTTCCACTGGTAGTGGCCGCGCCGCGGTTCCAGTTGCGACCAGAACCAGCGGAAATAGGCCAGGGAAGACGGTGGGAAATCGGGAGGCGCCGGAGGCGGCGGCAGCACGGTGGTGGGACCCTGCTCCGACCAGCGGATTCCGGGGTTGAGGGCATCGCCTTCGAAGCGCTGGAAGGTCTGGATTCCCATGCCGGGATTGACCAGGAGGAGCGGGGATTCGGTGGGGCGCACGACGACGGTAGCGGTCTGGGCCGAAGCCAGGCACAGGCCGGCGAGGAGGGCCGCGCAGTACTTCCACATAGTCAGTTCCAGGATATCCGAACATTTGGGGCTGTACGGCCGATATGGAAAAGTAGACAGCGCGGACCAGCCCTTCGTGACGGGGGCGGGCAAGGTGCTGTGGCAAGAAGAACAAGACAGGAGGAAGTGATGGATATCCCGTCTGTATCGACAGCGCCAGCGACGTGGGCGCCGGTACCCCAGCCGGTTTCCCAAGAGCAGCGAGCGGAGACCCGGGAGATCGTGACCGCTCTGAAGGCCGTCAACAAAGCGGAGATGTTCGGGCAGGATCAGGAGCTGACGTTCGTATTGAATCGCGATACGCAGCGCGCGGTGATCCAACTGGTGAACCGGAAGACGCGGGAGGTCATCCGCCAGATTCCGCCGGAATATGTACTGGCTCGCGCGAAGGAGCTCCGGTCGCACCAGAAGAGCCCGCCGTAGAGGAGGCAGGCGCGGCCGGGCGGCGCGGTGCTTCCAGGCCGGAGACAATCAGCTTGGCCAGTCCCAGGCCGCCGCCCGAGGAGAGCGCCTGGGCGAACTGTTCCTCGGCGATCTCCATGGCGGAGGAGGCGCTGGGGTCATCGCCTGTGCCGAGCCAGCCGCCGGCGCCTGCTTGGCGGGCGGATTTGAGCATCTGCGAGAGCAGCAGGGCTTCGAACTGGCGGGCGGCGTCCTGCACTTTGGCAGGGGAATCGGCGGTGGCGCGACTGGCGGGCGGCAAGGGCCCGGATGTGGTTGCGATGGCATCGAGAGACATAGAGAGATAACCTCGGCTGGCAGCCCTGACAAAGACCGCTCCCTCACGGTCGCGGCTCGGTAACATCGTTAAATCACCTGTAGATCGGCTTCGAGCGCTCCGGCGTTCTTGAGATTTTGCAGGATGGCGATGATGTCGCGCGGCGTAGAGCCGATGGCGCCGAGCGCTCGCACCAGTTCTTCCACCGTGGCGCCCTGGCGGAGCACGACGTTGCGGGCCTTTTCCTCGCGGGTGGCGACGTTCACCTGCGGAACGACCTGAGTAGTCCCGGAAGAGAGCGGCGGGGGCTGCGAGACGACCAGATTGGTCTGAATCTCGACGGTGAGATTGCCGTGCATGATGGCCACCGGGGCGATGCGGACGTCCTTGCCCATGACGATGGTGCCGGTGCGCTCATTGATGACAATGCGCGCGGGGCGGTCGGCCTCGACGGACAGAGCTTCGATTGCGGCCACGAACTCGGGCGCGCGGCCGGAGAACGAGGCGGGGATGCCGACGCTCACCAGGGCAGCGTTTTCCGCGCGGGCGATGGGCGCGGCCGGCGCGGCGAACTGCTGGTTGACGATCTCGGCGATGCGCACGGCGGTGGTGAAATCGGCGCTGCGAAGCTGCAGTCGCAGCGGGGAGGCGAGCGCGGCGGAAGGAGAGGCCCGCTCGACGATCGCGCCGTTGGGCACGCGGCCGACGGTAGGATGGTTTACGGTCTGGCGGTTGCCGCCCTGGCCGCCGACAAAACCGCCGGTGACCACGGGCCCCTGAGCGACGGCATAGACCTGTCCGTTGGCTCCACGCAGGCTGGTCAGCAGCAGGAGGCCGCCTTGCAGATTGGTGGCGTCGCCCATCGCACCCACGGTGATATCCACCTGCGATCCGGGCTGGGCATAGGGCGGTAAGGTCGCCGTGACCATGACCGCGGCGGTGTTCTTGACCTGGATGGCGGCGGGGTTGATGGTGACGCCCATGCGTTCCAGCAGGTTGGCCAAGCTCTGGGCGGAGAAAACGGTCTGGCGGCGGTCGCCGGTGCCGGCCAGGCCGACCACCAGCCCGTACCCGATCAACTGGTTGTCGCGCACGCCGCTCAACGAGACAAGATCTTTCAGGCGAGTGGACGCCTGCACGGAGGGCTGAGGCAACAGGGCCAGCAGCAGCCACAGCCAGCATTTTCCGTTGCGTGCGAGATTGCTGTACATTTCGATCTCCTCAGAAGGGCAGCAGGCCCATCAATACGCGATACAGGAAGAACGGCCGGCGGATGGCGTCGCCGATTACGCCCTTCCCATTGATGCGAACTTCGAGCTCGGCAATGTGATCGGAACGGATGCTGTTGCCGGGGCTCAGATCGACGGGGCGTACGACACCGCGCACGGTGACCACCTGATGCTCGCTGTTCACGTCGATCTGCTTGGTTCCTTCGATCACCAGAAATCCGTTGGGAAGGACCTGGGCCACGCGGGCCGCAAGAATGGTGCTGAGCGTGGTGGTGCGCGTGGTGGCGCCCTGACCGTCCAGTTGCGTATCGGCGTTCACACCGGCCAGGTTGGCCCAGGGTCCGGTGGCGCGGGTCACGCCGGCCAGCGCGGTGATGCTGTTGCTGGTGGAAGACTTGCGCGAGGTCTTGGTCGTGCCGGAGGAGACCGCCGAGGCCTGTTCGGCCACTACGATGGTGATGACGTCATCCACTTGCGAGGCGCGCAGATCGCTGCCGAGGTCGGCCAGGCGCGAAGCCGGCGTCCAGGTGGAGCCGGTGGCGGGCGCCGCATCGGGCGCGGGCCGGCTGTTGGCTTCCCGGATATAGCGCTCCAGCGGAGTCGGCTCGGGCGGCTTGTGCTTGCGCGCCCCCAGGGCCGTGGAGCCGGGAACGAGCAGCGGCAGTAAGAGAAGCAAACGGGACATCGAAATGCTGCTGGAAAACGAAATCATGGTTGAGAACTCCGCTGAGAGCTTGCGGACCTGACGTTCGGGGGCGGGGGCAGATCGACCCTCACCCGGCCTTTGTCCTCCACGCGCGCGCTGAAAGCTTTGCCGCTCGTGAGATTGCGGATCGATACCGTTTCGCCGACGCGCCCGGCGGTCTCGGCACGGCCGTGAAACGAGAGACGCGCGGCTCCGGTTTCGACGCGGATCTCGACCGTGTCGCCGCGGTTGACGTCGCGCGGCTCTTCGAGCAGCGCGGGGGTGATCACGGTGCCGGAGGCGATCGCGCGCCGCGGAACGCGTCCGACGACTTCTTCGAGCGAACGGACCCCGGCCCGGCCAAACGGAAACGCTTCACCGCTTTCCAGGCGGACCTGGGATTCCCGCACGGGCAGGCCGGCGGGCAAATCTTCTAGAGCGACCACCCGGCGCAACGCCGCCGAAACGCGCACGCGCGCCCAGACGGGGAAGCGGCGCCCGCCCGAGTACTGCACATAGCCTTTCCAGAGGAGCGCAGGGCAAGGGGCAGGCGAAGGACCGGGCGAGGGAAGACCCGCGCGCGGAAAGCGCAGTTCGCCGCGAGGCACGGGAAAGCGGCTGAATTCGAGGATCTCGATGCGCGCCTCGGGCAGATCGAGCCCGGCGCGCATCGCTGCTTCCAGGCGGGCGCGATCGAGCGATTCCATGGCGCGCTCCACACAGAATCCGGAGGGAGGAGGCGCGACCTGATAGCGCGCGGCCAGGCGCTCGAGTTCGGCCGGATGGAAGAAGCGGCGCACGCCGGGAACGGGTGTGTAGCCGAAGCTGATCTCGCCGGGGAGCTGGCGGAATGCCGGCCAGACGGACACCAGGCTGCGGGCCAGGAGACGATCCTCTTCGACGGCGAGACAGGGCGCAGCGGCAGCCAAGGACCGGGCCGGAAGGCCCGCCGCCAGTGCCAGGAAGAAGAGCAGGGCGCGCGTCATCGGGTCAGATTGTTTACCTGCTGGTACATATCGTCGGCCGCCTTGACCACCTTGGAATTGGCCTCATAGGCGCGCTGGCTGACGATGAGGTTGATGAACTCTTCCACGACCGATACGTTGGATTGCTCGATGTAGCCCTGCAAGAGCGTGCCGAGCCCTTCCTGGCCGCCGGGGTTCGCGACGGTCGGGTCGCCGGAAGCGTCGGTGGGCATATAGAGGTTGCGGCCGATGCTGTTCAGACCGGCGGGATTCTGGAAGTTGGCCAGTTGGATCTGTCCGGCCTGCTGCGCGGCGGTCTGCCCCGGCAGCAGGTAACTCACCGTGCCGTCGGGCGCGATGGTGATGGATTGCGCTTCGGCGGGCACCGTGATCTGGGGCTCCAGCGGGTCACCATCCGAAGTCACCAGGTTGCCGTCCCGATCCACATGGAAGGAGCCGGCACGGGTGTAGGCGATCTCGCCGGTGGGACGGCGCACCTGGAAGAAACCGCGCCCCTGGATGACTACATCGAGCGGGTTTTCCGTGGCCGAAAAGTTACCCTGGGTGAAGACGATCTCGTTGGAGGCCGTGCGCGTCCCGAGGCCCAGCTGCAGGCCGGTGGGCACCAGGGTCTGCTGTCCCGCCGCGGCGCCCGGCTGCACCAGGTTCTGATACAGCAGGTCCTGGAACTGTGCGTGCCGCACTTTATAGCCGGTGGTGTTGGCGTTGGCCAGGTTGTTGGCGATGTTGTCGACGTTGGTCTGCTGCGCGGTCATGCCGCTGGCAGCGCTGTACAAGGCTCGGATCATTTCCTTCCCCCTTTTGTTCTTCTCCCTTTTGCAGGCGTGTTATACACGGGCTACCTCGTCGATGGCTTTGCGATTCATCTCCGCGCCCAGGGTGATCGCCTTCTGGAGCATTTCGAACTGGCGCATCACTCCGATCAGGCGGACCGCGCCTTCCGGAGCGCTCACGTTGGAGTTTTCGAGCTGCCCCTGATGCACTTCGGCGGAGGCCGCGGGGACTGGCCCCTGCCGCAGATCCGCGTTGCGGAAGTAATTGGCGCCCTGCTTGGCAAGCGCGGACGGATTGCGAAACTCCACCAGTTCAAGCTGTCCCACCAACTGACCGTTCTGGCGTACGCCGCCGTCGGGCGCAACCTCGGGCGGCTCCGAAGAGACCAGGCGCAAGGCGGTCCCGTTGCGCGTGCGCAGAGCATAGCCCTCGGCGGTGGTCACGTCTCCCGATTTCGACAGGCGGAAACTGCCGTTGCGCGTATAGAGCGGCCCGTTGGGACCGCTGACGGTGAAGAATCCCCTGCCCGAAAGCGCCAGGTCCCAGGGGCTGCCGGTGGGGCGCAGGGTACCCTGGCTGTAGTCGGTCCAGTGGCGCTCGATGACCGGCACCTCGGTGGGCATGTTGCCGTCATTGGTGGCTGCCTCGGGAGCGAGATACAGCCCATAGCCTTCGCGGTCCAGCTTGAAGCCATCGGTGCTGGTGTTGGCCAGGTTGTTGGCCAGCATTTCGAGCGCGTCCAATCGCGAGCGCAGGCCGCTTGAAGCGGCGATACTCAATGCATCCATAAGAACCCGTGGATTGGTTGTGCAGATCAGGGGCCGGGGGAGGGGAGCTGCAAGTGCTTGGCGCGGCACGGAATGTGGAGGAGCAGGGGCGTCAGGTTTCTGACAGTTGGCCGGTGACCGTCAAAGATTTGCCGGGTGTCGCGCGGATAAAGCTATGAAAAGCGGTGGGCGGCGGTTGGCGGGTGATCTGCAGCGGAATGGGTGTGTCGATTTCGTGTGTGCCCCTGGCTTCTCTGCCGATCCCGATGACCGGGAATACCGGCCGGCGGACGGCGGATTCCGAAGCACCGGGGGACTTCTCGCAGCAGTTGGCGGAATGCAGCGACTCCGCAGAAGAGCCTGCGCCAGGCGCCGCTCCGAAAAAAGCCGCGGAACAGGCGCAGCAGACCGATTCGCAGAGCTTGGGCACGGGGCGGTCCGCGCGCAGGCAGAAACCGGAGGAAGCGGAGCCGGCGGAGGCGGGTAAGCGCCGCCGGCCGCACGGGGAGGCCAGTGTCCCGGTCTTGATCGAGGCCGC
>CAZMRK010000442.1:0-2716 GCA_964568355.1 uncultured Solibacteraceae bacterium
AATCCGATTCCAGGGTCGAATCCGCGGTCAGCTCCGCGCACCAGTACCCCCGCGGATCCTGCCGGGAGACGAGTTGCCCGGCTGCCCGGCGGGCACTCTGTGCCGCGCCGGAAAGAAGCGTTTCCTGCGCTTGCAGCATCGGACTTTTCATCGGGGAGAAATCGTCGTCAGGCCGCTCGCCATCCGGGCCAGTTCGGGCGGAAGCGAAAAGCGGACATCTTCCTCCACCAACTCCACTTCTTCGAGTTGCTGGAAGCCGTGTCTCCGCAGGAACGCGACCAACTCCTCCACCAGGTGCTCCGGAGCCGAAGCTCCCGCCGTCACCGCGACACTCTTGACGTCCCGCAGCCAACCGGTATCTACTTCCTCGCAGTCGTTCACCAGGTGGGAGCGCACGCCGGCATTCTCACCCACTTCTACCAGCCGCTTGGAATTCGAGCTGTTCTGCGATCCCACCACCAGCAGCAGATCGCAAAACTCCGCAACACCTTTCACCGCCATCTGCCGATTCTCGGTCGCGTAGCAGATATCCTGCGCCGGCGGTCCCTGAATCTGGGGAAAACGCTCCTTGAGCCGGATTACGATATCCCGCGCCTCGTCCAGGCTCAGGGTGGTCTGAGTCAGATACCGCACCCTGGCCGGGTCCGGCAGCTCCAGCCGGTCGACATCTTCCACCGTCTCCGCCAGAAAAGTTCGATCCGGCACCTCACCCAAAGTGCCGATCACTTCGTCGTGGTCCTTGTGACCGATCAGCACGATGCTGTAACCCTCTTTGGCGAAACGCACCGCTTCCAGGTGCACTTTCGTGACCAACGGGCAGGTGGCGTCAATCAGCTCCAGCTTTCGCGCCTGCGCCTCGCGGCGCACCGACGGCGCCACTCCATGCGCGCTGAAAATCGCCCGCGCTCCAGATGGTACCTCGGTTAATTCCTCGACAAAAATCGCCCCGGCGTCCCGCAATTCGTCCACTACATGCTTGTTATGAACAATCTCTTTTCGCACGTATACCGGTGGGCCATATAACTGTAGGGCAATCTTGACGACATCGATGGCCCTGACCACCCCCGCACAAAATCCGCGCGGTTTTAACAAATAAACTTTCTTTCCATCGCCGTTAGGGGGATCAATTGGCTTCAGGGACATAGGCGGCTTTCGTCGCTAAGACCTTCAAATTATAGCAGGTAGAGGGGAAATTGGCATCTGGGGAGCACCGGATACAGGTGTGAACCAGAGGCACACCCCCGCGCGCCGCCGGATCTGCGAAACTGGCTTTCATGGCTGATCCATGGATTGACCTGGAGCCGGCTCCCGGAGTCCTTTTGCGGATTACGGCGGGAGAAACCGGTATCCGCACGATCGATCTGCATCCGGGAATTCCCCTAGGCCACGCCCAAAATGATACGCACCCGGTGCTGCGCCAGGCAGTCGAGCAACTGCGAGCTTATTTCGCCGGCCGCCTCTTCGTCTTCGACCTGCCCCTCGATCTCGCGGGCACACCGTTCCAGAAGCGCGTGTGGGAGGCGCTTACCACGATCCCTTACGGCGAGGTTCGAAGCTACGCCGCGGTCGCGGCGGCGATCTCCGCTCCCACGGCGGTCCGCGCGGTCGGGGCCGCCAACGGCCGCAACCCCATCCCGATCGTGATCCCCTGCCACCGCGTCATCGGCAGCAGCGGCAAGCTGGTTGGTTACGGCGGCGGCCTGCCGATGAAACAGCTTCTGTTACGCCTGGAGGCGCAGCATGCTATCCGATACCGCCAGACAGCAGCTCGATGAGCAGGGCTTCCTGAGCCTTCCCGGTCTGATGGGCCCGGACCTCCTGGCCGAGGTACGCGAACGTGTTGAGCAGTTATTCGCCGAAGAAGGCGACGCCGCCGGCGCCGAGTTCAAGCAGGAGCCCGGCGCCCGCCGTCTGGCCAACCTGGTCGACAAAGGGGAAGTCTTCGAGCGCGTGATCCTGAACTCGCGTGTCCTGGAGGCCATGCGCTCGATTCTCGGACCGCACCTGAAACTCAGCAGCCTGAACGTCCGCTCCGCGAATCCCTATGCCGACTGCGCCCAGCCCCTGCACGCCGATAGCGGAGCGGTCGCCGACGACCAGGGTTACTGGGTGGCGAATTCCGTCTGGATGCTGGACGATTTCACACCCGACAACGGAGCCACCCGCGTGATTCCAGGCTCCCACCGCTGGCGCCGCCTGCCCCCGCCCGGTTCATTCGACCCGTACCCCGGAGAGCAACTGGTGACTGGAAAAGCCGGAACCGTAGTGGTCATGAATGCCCACATGTGGCACGGCGGTTCGGCCAACCGTACCGCGGCGCCCCGCCGCGCCATGCACGTCTACTACACCCGCTGGGACAAGCCCCAGCAGCAGTACCAGAAAGCTCTCCTCCGGAATGACGTGCAGCGGCACCTCTCGCCGGAAGCCCGCCGGATTCTCGCGCTCGATGACGCCGCCAACGACGAAATCAGCTCCCGCCTGAGCGGAATGAGCGGATTTCTGAAGTAGCGGCGCTTCACTTGGACCATCGACCGATGATTCCGCGGCCCGGCGGCAGTCTATATATTCGGAACCAACAGTTCGCTTACTTTCCAGGAGACTTGAGATGCCCAATACAATCCGACTTCATCGCGTGCTTCGCACGACTCCCGAAAAACTGTATCGAGCTTTCCTCGACCCCGGCGCCCTGGCCAAATGGCTGCCGCCGTACGGCTTC
>CAZMRK010000443.1:0-26036 GCA_964568355.1 uncultured Solibacteraceae bacterium
AATTGCCGATCTGTTTGCGCGGCCGTCGATCCATGCAGTCTTGCGAGCCCGGTTGGAGTCCGATGATCACTCCGCCGTGCAGTTCGGATACCCGGGACGCCCCCATCCCAGCCGGAGAGGACTATGGCTCCTATGCGGTCACTCTCGGGAGCGCGCAGCAGGTGGTATACGGGGCGGGCCCTTTGGCATTCGAACTCGTTTTCCACGAGCGCGGCGACTACCGTAAATTCCTGGCGGCCGACCTCTACTCCGTCGCGAAGGGTTTTATTGAGGGCCGATTTGACGTTCATGGCGATCTGATCCGGGCGATTGCTTTCAAGTTTTCGCACCCGGGGACGGCGCTCCGAAAGCTGAAAGGCTTTCTGCTCGCGCTGGCCTCGAGCTTCCGATTGGAAGCCCTGCTCCAGTCGAAGCTGCGCGCGAAGCGGAACGTTGAATTTCACTACGACCGGTCGAATGAGTTCTACGCCGCGTTTCTCGATCCGCGAATGGTCTATTCCTGCGCGTATTTCCAAACAGCGGGGCAGTCTCTGGCAGACGCGCAACTATCGAAGCTGGACCTGATCTGCCGGAAGCTGGACCTGCGGCCCCATGAGAGATTCCTCGATATCGGCTGCGGGTGGGGCGCGCTTTTGCTGCGCGCCGCCGAGAAGTACGGTGCGCAGACGTTCGGATGCACGCTGAGCACTCGCCAGGTGGATTATGCCGGAGAACTGGCTCGCGCCCACGGACTGGCGGGCCAGATGGAGGTTAGAAAGGCCGACTTCCGCGACATCAAGGGCATTTTCGACAAAATCGCCTCCGTGGGGATGTTCGAGCATGTCGGAAGAAAGAGGCTGCGCCGCTACTTTTCCCGCGTATTCCAGCTTCTCTCCCCGGACGGATTGTTTCTGAACCACGGCATTGTCCGTCCGCAAGGGGTTGGCGATGGGCCGGAGACGCGCTTCCTGAGGAACTATGTGTTTCCGGGCGGCGAACTGGCGCATCTCGCGGAGGTCATCCGGGCAGCCGAAGATGCGGGGTTCGAAGTGCTGGACGTGGAAAACCTGAGGCCGCACTACGCGATCACCTGCCGCCACTGGGTCGAGCGTCTCATGGATGCCGAGCCATTTTGTTTGAAGGCGGCAGGCCGCCAAACGTATCGCACCTGGCTGCTGTATCTTTCGGCGTCGTCCCTGAGCTTCCAGCGGGGCCAGACGGACGTCTGCCAGATCCTCCTCGCCAAACGCGGAGGCCCAACCCGCAGACTGACGCGCGACTATCTGTTGGGCGCCTGAAGGAACGCGCGTTACTTCAGGCCGCTGCGGACGGCCTGACGGCGAGAAGGAACGCCGCTCGATGTCACCTTATCGGAGATCGCCATCGAAGCGTTTTTTGCCGCGGACGAGGAGACGGCCGGCACGCTGTCCCGCCTGACCGGCCAGGCGGGTCACTCATCCCACCCTTAGCGGAGGCGGAAGGAGAACAGATCCGCCGATTTCATTACGAAGTGGAGCCGCACGATCTTTCCGCGCAAGGCCGGAGAAAGATAAGAAGGCTTGTTGGGATACTCTTTGTGATTCTCGTCGAGCAGGTCCGCGTGACCTCTTCTCCAGGTAACGACGCGGTCCAGTTCGTCTCCAAAGATCTCGTCACAGTCTTTCAGGCGGAATCCCGGAATCGGCTTGCCGTTCGCATCCTGTACTTCCACGCGGACGGATCCGGCCACGGAAGAGGAATAGTTCAGCTCCAGTTCGTCTCCTTCGACGATAAACGGCCTGGTTGTGAACTCCCCGCCCGAGTATGGCGCGGAGATCGAGATGAACCCGTCCGGCCGCACGGTCGCGCGCCGCAGGCGGACCGAATCGCTGTGGTAGTGCTCCACATAGTAGAGTGACAATTCCGCTGGTGAGGTTTGCAGCAGGCCGCGGCCGGCCATGTTGGACCGGTCGCGCCAGTTCAGCGGGTCTGGTCCGGGGCGGATCAGCGGCTCCATGAATGTCCGATCGAAGCGCTTGCCATCGCGGCTCGAAAGGAACACGGTTTCCGAGAGGCCCGCCGCATGCCATTGCGGATCGAATTTGCGCCAGGGGACAAAGCGCTTGGCCAGCATGAAGTACATCCCGGGAGCGCGGTCATAAGGGATGGTCATGCTGGTGTAAAGATCTTCCAGCTCGCTGTCGCCGAAGTCGATGGGCTCCGGCGGCGTCCAGTGTCGAAAATCCGCGGAAGTGGTCCGGCGGATGCTGCGGATGCGGGAGTTGAGCCAATATCGCAGGTACGCTACGTACTGCTTTTGGTTCTCGTCCCAGAAGGACACGCTTGGCGGATCCATCATCGGATCTCCCGGGAGGTAGGCGAGAACCGGTTCCTTTTCCAGAAGCCGCCAGTGAATCCCATCAGGCGATGCGAGAGCCAGCAGTTCGTGCTCTCCGCGGTTGGCCAGCGCCTTGTAACGTTCGCCGGCCGGGGCGCGGGGATTGCCGTCCTGGAAAGGGAAGATGTCCCGTCCTTCCTGGCCGTCGGTCGGCCACACCAAGTTGTTGTGCCGGGAGCCGCGAAAGGCCGCTATCCCCAGGTCCGGCTTCTGCCAGTGAATGCCGTCCCCACTCTCAGCGAGCGCCGTATAGCTCCAGGCCGGCGCACCCGCCACGCCGGGGCCGCTCGCGCGATAGTACAGGCGAAAACGGTCCCCTTCGCGCAAGACGGAAGGATAGGTAAGGGTCGGCCCCTCCCAGGGCCGGTCGGCGGTCAGCACGACTTCGCGCGGGATCGGGTTGTGAAGCTGAAGCTGGACGTTGCGCTTTTCCGCGATCAGATACTCGTCTACGAACAGTTGGCGTGTGTGCCCGAAGCGCAAAGGCTCGCCGGCGAAAAGAATCGCAGCGACGGGAACCAAGCCCAGGGCAGGGAGCAGCCGGGCAGGAACACGCCAGCTTTTCGATCCTATGCGGCGCATCCTGGCCTGTCCACGCTGCGTTCCGGGAGACGGATCACGGCAGCCTCAACTCTGCCGCTCGACACCGGGCTTGCCGGACTCGACGACGAAGCTGGCCCGGGTTTGAATGGGGGCACCGGGACGGCTGACATACGGCACCACCCGGTAGTCGCTGGTCCACAGCTCCGGCGTCACCGTGCACCGTACATATCCGCGCCGGGAATTGTGGAATTTGATATGCGGATTGGCGGCGAATACTTTGGTGAAGCCGGGGTGAATCTCGGAGCCGTCTCCGCCCGAGCTGAGAGACGTCCCCGCGAATTCGGAGGCGAGGATGGGGGACTTCTCCTCCCGGAAGTCGCGCTTGATCTCAATGACCCAATTGTTGTGATTGTCTCCGCTGAGCACAATCACGTTGCCAAGCTTCCGGGCGGCTATCTGCTCCAGCAGACGCTGGCGGGCGACCGGATATCCGTCCCACTTGTCCATCATGAACAACTCGCCGGGACCGGGATCGCAATCGATCTGCCCGAAAATAACTTGCTGCGCCAGCACGTTCCATTTGGAGTGGGCCGCTGCAAGCTGCTTGTGGAGCCACCGCTCCTGGGCGGGTCCCATCATGGTGGAAGGACCTTCGCGCTCCGCGCAGGATGGCTTTGTACCGTCTCCGCAGGGCTGATCCGTCCGGTACTGGCGCGTGTCCAGCAGGTGAAGATCGGCGAGTTGGCCGATGCGCAGAGTCCGGTGCAGCGTCATGAACGCCCCATGAGGCGCCGCGACAGCACGCAACGGCATGTGTTCATAATAGGCGCGGTAGGCAGCGGCGCGCCGTACTTCGCAGGTTGGACCGTCTTCTTTCTTTTCCGGAATCAGGCCCGCGTAGTTGTTGGATACCTCATGGTCATCCGGGACCACTGCCCATGGGAAGCTGTGATGCACTTTTTGCAGGGCCGGATCCATCTTGTAGAAAGCGTAGCGGGCGCGATATTGATCGAGCGAAATCGCGGTCGGGAGCGGCATCTCGCGGACTGCTTTGGCCGGACCCTTTTCGTAGATGTAGTCGCCGAGATGGACCACCAGCGAGAGATCTTCCGCGGACAGGTGCTCGATCGCGGTGTAATACCCCGATTCGTACTTCTGGCACGAGACGAAGGCAAATGAGTAGCGATCCGGGTGGGACGCCAGCGCGGGAGCGGTTCGCGTTCTCC
This sequence comes from uncultured Solibacteraceae bacterium, assembly GCA_964568355.1. GTDB lineage: Bacteria > Acidobacteriota > Terriglobia > Bryobacterales > Bryobacteraceae > JAJPJX01. The sequence continues at coordinate 4,126 of CAZMRK010000443.1, forward strand.
CGAGTGGACTCAGCATCCGCCTGCCCGCTGTTCCCACGTCAAACTGGTACCAATACCACCGGCCGGGTTGGAGGCCCTGCACTTCCACGTGCACGCTGTGGGCCCAGCCGGGGCTGGCCATGGTGGTCCCCTGGCGGACGATTTTGGTCATGCCTTCGTCGGATGCGACTCTCCATCGCACCGGCACTGTTTCGGGAGGCATGCCGCCACCATTCAGGGGATCCGGCGCCAGCCTGGTCCATAGGACGACACTGTCCGGCCAGGGATCTCCGGAAGCAACTCCTAATCGGAATGGGTCGGTATCGAACCGAGGGTTCGCCGCGATTCGACTGCCTGTCGCCAACGAAGAAGCGAGGGTGACGCTTGCCTTCAGCAATTCGCGGCGGTTCAGGTAAGGAGGCAGGCCCATCGGATTATCGACCGATCTTACCAGGGCCGGCAGGGGTGGTCAAATGACTGTTCTCAGGATGGATTGTCATCGTAATGTAAATGACCGTTTGACGGATTTCAGAGTTGCTGGCTATACTTTGTCGATAAATGAAGCGGGTCTGCCCGATCGTGTTGCTCTATTTGTGCGCCGGAGCGATTTTTGCGCAAACGACGGTTTTTGTGGTTCGACATGCGGACCGGGGGCCCGAAGAACCGGATCCGCCGATCACACAGGAGGGTCGAAGGCAAGCCGCGTCTCTTGCCCGTCTCCTTGCAGATGCCAAGGTGACTCACATCTATACCAGTGAGGCAATTCGCACGCAGCAAACTGCCGCGCCCACCGCACGGCACTTCGGAATTCGTCCGGTCGTCGTGGACTCGAAAGACATCGACGGACTCGTCCGGCAGGTTCGCGCCAGCGCACGTCCGGAAGAATCAATTCTGGTGGTGGGGCACAGGGGAACGGTACCGCGGATCGTGAAAGCCCTTAGCGGAAAAGATGTGAGCCCGCTGGCTTTTGACGAGTTCGATCGGCTGGAAGTGGTGACGATGTTCCCGGATGGGAGAGCAAACGTGGTTATGCTCCGCTACAGCCACTGATTTTCCTGGAGACGGCTCCTGACGCCTACTTCGGCGAATTCTGGCCCTGATCACGCCACATCTCATGGACCACCTGAAAGGCCCTGCGGCTTGATGCCTCGAGGATGCGCCGCATGATCCGCTCCGCGCGATCGCCATCGCCGGTTCGCAGGATTTCGAGAATCAAGGTGTGCTCGCCCAGAATCCGCTTTATCGGCACCTGAGGATAGCAGCTCTTCATGTAGTTCATGTAGTCGTGGGAAAGATAGAAGGCGAAGAGCTGCGTGCAGATGCGGTCGAGGTGCGACTCCAGGATGCGGTTGGGCTGGTATTTCCAGATGAGGCGGTGGAAGTCGCGGTCGTGCTGCCAGGAGGCGACGTGGTCTTTTCTGGCCAGGGCCTGGCGCATCCGGTCAATGCAGGCTTCGAGCTGCGCGCCGAGCTCGGGTCGAAAGCTCTGAGCGGCAAGGCGGCATGCGGCGGGCTCGAGTAAGCGTCGCATCATGACCAGATCCCGATACTCCTGCTCGGAGAGGCGTGCGACGGTATAGGTGCTGCCGCGCTTGGTGATCAGCCCGCGATTATCGAGCTCAAGCAGCACCTCGCGCACTGCCGAATGGGAGAGCTTGAACTGAACCGCGAGGGTGCGCTGGCGGAGGCTTTCGCCGGCCCGGAGCAAGCCTTTCATGATGGCGTCCTGCACGACATCGGCTGCCTGCTGCCGCACCGGGAGAGTGCGGTCCAGCTTGGGCAACGGGATGACCACCATGCGCGCAGCATAGCATATCCATCCGGCCTATCCACCCGGTACGGCACTGATGTCCCTGGGTTTATCGTGCGGGGGTGCGCAAATCGTCGCAGATTATCGATCAAAATGAAATATGTTAATTCCTTATTACAATGCGGTTTGTAAACGCACATCAGAAGATTTCTTGACAGGTCAGACGTTTCTATCGATAATTACGGAGATCCCTGCATCAGAGTTGAGCGCCTTGTCCCAACGTCCGCGGCGAGGCCAAAAAACGGAACACAACAACTAAGGAGGTCTCTCACATGGGCCGGTGTATGGTTGCAAACAGCAATGCTGGAACCTGCCGTTCCAGCAAGTTGGGCATTCTGTTCTCCCCGCAGGTTGGTTCCCGGAAGCGCGTTGCGCGAGGGGGTCGAATATTCGCCTGTTGGCTGATGCTGTTCGCCGCTGGAGGCAACCAGGCGCTTCTGGCTCAGGCGACCGAGGGAAGCATCTTAGGAACCGTGACCGACGACAGCGGCGCCACGGTGACCGGCGCGGAGGTCAGCGTCACGAGTGTGGAAACGAACTACGTCCGAAAGACCATCACGAATTCGGCGGGCGAGTATGTGGTTTCCAATCTCCCGCTTGGATCCTATACGGTGAGTGCCGAGATGCCCGGGTTCAAAAAATCGGTGCACGGCGCTCTGCAGATGACCGTCAAGGCGCGCATTCGCGTGGATCTGCAACTGCATGTCGGAGAAGTGAGCCAGGCGGTGGAGGTGGTGGGCGCCGCCCCGCTGCTGAAAACGGATTCGCCCGAAGTCAGCACGCTGATCACCCAGCAACAACTCTCCAGCCTGCCTTCGCAAAACCGGCACTTCCTGAGCATGGCCGTATTGACTCCCGGCACTTACCGGTACTGGACCGCGGGCGGCGGCGACCGTGTCGGCGACTTTTCCGGCGGTGAATCGATTGCGGTCGGGGGACTCAATTCGGGCCAGAACAACTTTATCCTCGACGGCGTGTCCAACAATGTGGAGCTGACCGGCGGATTGAATGCGGTCCCCGCGATCGATGCCATTCAGGAAGTCTCGGTACAGACCAATTCGTATTCTTCCGAGTTCGGCCGCTCAGCCGGCGCGGTAGTAAATGTGGCGATGAAGAGCGGTAGTAACGAGCTGCACGGCTTCGCCTACGACTATCTTCAGAACGACAAGTTCAACGCACGTTCCTATGATTTCAGCGGAACCCACCCTGCGATCACGCCGCTGCGGAAGAACCTGTTCGGCGGCGGCGTCAGCGGCCCGATCAAGAAGAACAAGATTTTCTTTTTCGCCAACTATGAGGGCCTGCGGCAGCCGGCCACGGTGATCGAGTATGATGTGGCGCCCACGGCGCTAGAGCGCAAGGGCGACTTCAGCCAGAGCGGGTGGACCGTCTATGATCCGGCGACGACAAAGCCAGATGGAACCCGCTCCGCCTTTCCGGGCAATGTGATCCCGGCCTCGCGCATCAGCCCTCTGATGCAGGACCTGATCAGTATCTATCCACTGCCGAACTACAAGGATCCCAACCCGAGCGTACTGAACAACTACCTGGCCTATGACCGGAACAATGACGCCAAGGACGCCTTTAACCTGAAAGGCGATGTGAACCTGAGCGCCAAGGATACGATGACGCTGCGATATTCCAAGCAGTACTACAGCAAGGACCGCAGCGGCTGGGTGACCGACAACTACATCGGAGGACACGGCTCGCTGAACGGCACCAATGCCGGTTTTACCGAGACGCATGTATTCACTCCCAACCTGCTGAACGAAGTGCGCGTGGGATGGAACTATGTTCACGATGGGAATGCGCCCCTGAACAACACGGTTCTGGATGCGCTGAAGCAGATCCCGGGCGGTCTGCCGAGCGCCGGTTATCCCACGGTATCGATGCGCAACATTACTTCGACCAAGGCCGTGCGGCCGCTGACGACGCTGCCGAATCCGTACATCCTCTGGCAGAACTCGCTGGAGTACATGGACAACGTGAGCTGGCACAAGGGCAAGCACGCGCTCAAATTCGGCATCGATTTCATTCATCATCGCAACGATGTCGGCGGAAGCGGAGCCGCCGGCGGCATCAAGTTCTCGATTGACGGCTATCAAACCGTGGCGGCGGTAGGGGCCAAGCGGCCCAATAACCTCACCGGCACCGCGGACGGTCTGCTCGGCCTCGCCAATCAGCTCACGACTTACTACGTGTTCGACAAAACACGCATGCGGGACAATCGGCTTTCGGCCTTTGTTCAGGATGAGTGGCGCGCTACGAAGAAACTCAGCCTGAGCCTGGGCTTGCGCTATGAGTGGTTCCCCACGTTCACGGTTGTCGGCGACCGCCAGACCAATTTCGATTTCGCTACGGGCAAGGTTCTGGTTCCGCAGGAAGCGCGCGGCTGGGTCCAGCAGTTCCTGGGATTTCCGGACGGCAATCTCCCGCCCGGCTATCAGTACCTGCCGGGCAATCAGGTGCTGGGGAAGAACATCGGCGTTGACCTTTCTCCCCGCATCGGTTTCGCATACTCCATTACGCCGTGGCTGGTGCTTCGGGGCGGGTATGGCATCTTTCACACCGTACCGGCCGCGCTCGACGTCAATAACACGGTCGGCGCGCCGTTCAGCTTTCAGGTTCAGTTGACGGGAGATACGGCGACTCCGATTGTCGTTGCCAATGGCTTTCCGAGCAGCAACATCTACGAAACACTCAACTCCAACGCCATACCACCGGCGCAGTTTCAGGGGCGATATTACGATCCCTATGTGCAGAAGTACGGGATGAACCTGCAGGTCATGCCGCTTCGCAAGACTGCTATCGAGGTCGGCTATGAAGGAAATCATGCGATCCGTCTCGATGTCAGCACCCGTCTGAACTATCCGACACCGGCGCCCGGCGACATCAATGCACGGCGTCCCTATCCGCAATGGGGAGAGGGCTTCGGCATCGAATTCACGGGCTATTCCCACTTCAATGCCTTCGAGATGACGGTTCGCCAGCAACTGACGCACGGATTCACGGTCTACAGCCAGCTCACGCTCCAGCACAGCTATGGGGCGGTCGCCTATGTCGATCCCTATAACTGGAACTACGGCAGGGGCACCCTGGCCATTGACACGGCGCATCAGTGGGCCTCATCGGTGATCTACGACGCACCCTCGCTGAGACAGCAGCCGTGGATGCTGCGGCAGCCCTTCGGCGGCTGGCAAATCGCGGCAATTTATCAATTGCGCGGGGGACTGCCGTTCTCGGTGAATTCTTCGCAGGCGATGAACGACGATATTGACGCCAGCCGCGCCAACCTCACCCTGGCGAATGGTCCTGCGGCGCTGCCGACTGGCCAGCGGTCGATCAACCGCTGGTTCAATACGAACGCCTTTACCACACCCGCTGACTATACCTGGGGAAACTCGGGATTCAATATCCTGCGGGGACCGGGATGGTCGGAGTTGGAGCTTGCCGTGCAAAAGAGTTTCAGCATCACCGAAAGCAAGAAGCTGACCTTCCGCGCCGAGGCACAGAACGCCTTGAACCGCGTGAATCTGGGGCAGCCATCGGCCACGTTAGGCGCCGCGGCCTTGGGGACGATCCGCAGCCTCAACGGCGATCCGCGGCTGATGCAGATGGTGCTGAAGTTCGCTTTCTGATTGTACCGGCGGGATGGCCGGACACGTTCGGCCATCTTTGCCGGAGGGGCTTGCATGACACGACGACAGTGGATTCTTCGCGCGGCCGGCGCCGGCTGTAGCAGGCTGTTCCCCATGCCGGGCTCGTGCGCTCCTTCGGCAGGCGTAGAGCGAGGCATCGTCAAGGTCTCGCGCCTGCCCAAATTAGGCCCTCCCAACGACGGACCCAAGGAGCAGCTTTGGCACTACACGCTCGCGTTTCCGTTCCAGATTGCGCCGAGGCTGGCCGCAGTTTCCTGCACCATCGAGCAGAGCTTCCGCCCTGGACAGGATTTCCTGAACGGCGCCGATATCATTCTGTTCGACGACCTTCGCAACATCCCGACCAGCCAGGCGATGAAACTGAGCCGGGACGAGCAGGAGCCCAATCCGAACGCCGGTGGAAAGCCGGCGATCATGTCCAACGGGCCCTGTCATGTAGGATTTGTTCCCGCGGGCGCCAAACTCGCCGACGGATCGCCCCATCCGCACGCCGGTACCGGGTTCGGTTTTCAGCAGGTGTCTGCCTGGCCGATGGACGACAGCGATCTGGTAAATGAGGTCCAGAGAAAAGGTCGCCGGCGGTTTGGCGGCCGCCAAACCTATCAGTACTATCATCTTTATCAGTTCGCCTACGACGGGTCGAAGTTTCATATCCGGAAACCGGGACGGGTGAACTATGAAGAGATGGTGCCCGGAGGCTGGAATGTGGTGCCTGGTTTTGGCGGACAGGTTGCTGACGGCAATGATCTGCTCATCGCCATGTCCGGGCAAAGGCCCGGCCGGCAGCGCCAGGGAGGCGTGGTCCGTTGGCGCCGCTCGTCCGGTGCGTGGCGGGCGGTTTCGTTCGATCCCGTCACCGAGGAGGACACCTCCACTGAACCCAGCATGATCCGCGACCTGGATGGAGAATTTCTGTTCTGCGCGCGCGGGACCAATGCGTCGGGTCATCCGATGCGGGTGTGGAAGTCACGTGGCCATGGCTCCCGGTGGGACCTGGTCATCTTTGTCGGCGGCATCTCCAGTTCGCCGGTAGCGATCTACCAGGCAGCGGACGGAACTCCGTATCTTGCCGCAAACCGGTATCAGTATCAGACACACATCAAGGGCGTTCCCTCGCTGCCTTATTTTCGGGGTCCTGACGGCAAGCCCAGGCCCGATGGCGGCACCCGCGAAACGCTTCTGCTGTGGCCCATCAACGAGGCTCGTAACGCCGTGGAGATCCCAATCATTGCCAAGGACTGTCTGGCAGAGCTCGGACCACCGCCGCATGGAAGCATCTGGGCGGTGGATCATCCGTCCGCAATGACGCTGCAATTGCGCGATGGCGAATGGCATAACGTAATCGGCTACCGGCTCTACGAGAAAGAGGAGAACACCGAGTTTACGGCGGCAACGCGATTCACCGGCGCATACCTCAACGAGGTCTTCTCGGCCGGAAAAGCAATTCCGACGTGGAGCTTCTAGTTCCGGGACCGGACGATTTGGTTCGTCCGCTTGCTCACGCGCGCGGTTCCGTTCCGGCGGGAGTGGACGTTGCGGTCAAAGCACCCATTCGGGGCCGGCCCGCGGACTTCAAGCTGGCATCTGTGATCTGATTGACCATATGCGTACTGCGGATGTGGCGATCATCGGGTTGGGCACGATGGGTTCTTTCACCTGCTTGGAACTGGCCAGGCGTGGGCTGCGCGTGGCCGGCTTCGACCGCTTTGAGCCGCCGCACGGCCGGGGCAGCCACTCCGGCGACACCCGGGTATTTCGCACGGCATACGCCGAGCATCCCGACTACGTTCCGCTGGCGCTGCGAGCCGGCGAACTCTGGGATCAGTATGGTTCGGAGTTCGGCCACACCCTGCTGACGCGGTCCGGCATGCTCAGCATGGGACCTCCCGATGGCGATCTTGTAACGGGTATTCGCCGCAGCGCGCAGATGCACCATCTGCAGGTTGAAGAATTGCGGCCCGATGAGATTCGGGGACGCTATCCGGGATTCTCTCCTCCCGGCGACTATGTCGGCCTGTTCGAGGCTTCGGCTGGCTGGGTGGATGTGAACCGCGCCATTGCCGGCGCATTCACCGGCGCGAAACAGCGCGGCGCCGCTTTGTTCCCGAATACCGCTGTCGCGGCGTGGCGGGCCTCCGGCTCCACCATCGAACTGGAAACAACCTCCGGACGTTTCGAAGCGTCGCATCTAGTGATCACGGCTGGAGCCTGGGCAGGCAGCGTGCTCCGCGATCTGGGACTGCCGTTATCGGTTCGCCGCAAAGTCCTGGTATGGGTGGACCCGTTAAACGCTGATCACTTCACGCCAGGGCGTTTTCCCGTCTTCGCGGTGGCGGATCGCTTCTTCTACGGATTTCCGAATATTGGCGGCGAGGGTGTTAAGCTGGCCATTCACTGGGAGCATGGCGATCTCCTGGCTGATCCTTCAGAGCCGGTTGCGGCGCCTGGTGAAGCCGACATCGTCCCGGTCCTGGAGATGGCGTCACAATACCTGAACGGGTTGGCGGCGCCGGCCCCGGATGGCCTCGCGCGAGTACCACGCTCGGCCGTCTGCCTGTACACCATGACCCCGGATGAGCACTTTGTGCTGGATCGCCACCCGCAGTTCGCGAATGTCTGGATCGCCGCGGGCTTCTCGGGACATGGCTTCAAGTTTGCTCCGGCTATTGCGGAAGCACTGACCGGCCTTTGTGTCGAAGGTCAAACCGCGCTGCCGGTTGAGTTTCTCCGGCTGGGACGGCGCTTTGGCGCTACGGTGCCGGCGTGAGGCGGGCCGCGGGAGTCAGGAGGCGCTGTCTTTAGTACAGGATGGAAAAGCTTCCGTCCGGCCGCGCGGCGGCTGCGGCGAAGCTCCAGGCCGGGATGCCGGGCAGGCGTCCGGTCTCGGCCGCCGGCTGCCCGGCGCGGTCGTAAATCTGGTAAGCGAAAGAGCCGCCCTTTTGCCAGCCGGTACCTTCGGTCCAGACCAGGAGCACTTCGCCCTGTTCATTGACGGCGACCCGCGGGTGCTTGCGACCTTTTCCTTCGCCGGGTGCGGCAATGGGATCGCTTGCGCGGCCGCCGCTGATCGGGCTCCAGTAAATCTGGCCCGCGGTTTCCCATGCTCCAATCACGGTCGTTGCATTTTCGGCAAAGTCCATGCTGCTCATCGGGCAGGCATGGATGTTCCATTTGTGGAGAAGTTTTCCTTGAAACGTCCTGCCACGATCGGAGGAGGATAGGAGATAGATATCGCGGTGTACGGACTCAGTGGCGGAGCGGTAGAGCGCGAAGACGTTTCCGTGCCTGTCCACAAAGGTCTTCATGCCGCAGCAGCCGCAGGCTCCAGTCGGTTCCGTCCAGGCCTTCGCTTCCCTGGAAAAGTTCTGGCCTCCGTCGGCAGACTTCGTCATCCAGACACATCGTCTGGCCTCTCCGTCCTTGCCGGTAGCGCGTGCTTCCTTTTCCCCAATCCCGTGCCACGTAACGTAGACATCGCCGTTCCTGTCCGCAGCAACGGAGCCACCGCCATCGAGTCCGAAAGAGTGGATCATGAGGTTGCGCTGGGGCTCGAACCCGTTCCCGGAGTCATTCAGGCGGGCATAGAGCATGGGCGCGCCCGGCTTTCCGGAATCGGGATTGAGCGGGCCGTCGTTGGTCGAGCCGTTCCAGGCAACATGGACGCGACCGGCTTTTCCGAGTGCGAGCTGCGCGCCGCGAATCGTACCGGCGGCGATGGCGCTGCCGTTCAGGTTCACCCGCAAAGCCGGAGTGAAACTCATCCCGCCGTCTTTGGAGCGAGTATAAAACAGGTCTCCGTGACGCGCGTCACCGGTGTAGTAGACAAGGTGCAATGTGCCGCGTTCATCGAGTGCTACCTGCGGCTGGATGCCGCCGTCCGGAACCCGGTGGAGGTGGATACGGCCCCGGGTGCTTTTTCCCGCCGCAAAGCCAGTGAATGCCGCGGCGCAAGCTAGAGTCGCCTGTCTTCTGGTCATCATCGGGTTTGGATTGGGTCTATTCTATCGCGAGGCAGATCTGGACCGCGAGTTGCGCGGCCATTTTGACCTGGAAGCGTGACGACCGAGGCTGCCACTTGCCGATCATCCACCAGCGCATTGTTCTTCCTCCTCGCCCGGCCGGAAAATCCTATTGCCATGCTGCTGGTAGATATTCTATCTTCAAGAACCATCTCCAGGGTAGATGGACGACTGTCAGTTCGTTTGATCCCGAAGGAGTCGCCCACTAATGCTGCGACCGGATGATTCGGTTCGTCCGCTTGCTTACGCGCGCGGCTCGGTTCCGGCACTGAAGCCCAAGCGGAAAGGAATAGATTTTGCGGTCAGAGCACCAATGCAGTCCTATAAGAGGCGTGCCAATATACCGAATAACCGTCCATGTGCCGAAATGGTTGACACGCGGGCTCGCATAGGATATCTCTAGTGGCTTAGTCGGCAATTCGGCCCGCCTCATGACATCGCTCAATCGCCGTGAATTTCTTGCTGCCCTCAGCCTGTTGCCCGCAAGCACTCGCGGCGCTCTTCTTCCGCCTCCGAATATTGTTTTCGTTCTCACGGACGACCAAGGATATGGCGACCTGGCCTGTCTTGGCAATCCGGTGGTGAAGACGCCCAATCTCGATCATCTTCACTCGCAGAGCGTGCGGTTCCGGGACTTTCATGCGAGTCCGACCTGCGCGCCGACCCGCTGCTCGATTCTAACCGGACGGCATGAGTTCCGGTCGGGTGTCACTCACACCATTCTCGAGCGGGAGCGGATGAGCCTCAAGGCTACCACCATCGCGCAAGTTCTGAAGTCAGCCGGCTACACCACCGGCATCTTTGGCAAATGGCATCTGGGTGACGCGCCTCCGTATCAGCCCGGTAACCGGGGGTTCGATGAGGTCTTCATCCACGGATGTGGAGGGATCGGCCAGGACTACGGAGGCACCTGTTCGGATGCCCCGGGCAATACGTACTTCGATCCGACAATCCTGCACAACGGAACGTTCGAGCGCACGAAGGGCTACTGCACCGACGTCTTTTTCGGGCAAGCGCTGCGCTGGATCGAAGATCGCCGCGGCACGCAAGCGCCGTTCTTCGCCTTCATCACACCCAACGCGCCGCATGTACCGCTGCAGTGTCCAGCCGAGTACCAGCGCATGTATAGCGGTCAAAACCTCGGTGAGGCGACGGAAAAGTATTTCGGCATGGTCACCAACATTGACGACAATGTGGGCAAACTGATGAGCCGGCTGAACGATTGGGGATTGGATCGCAAAACGGTATTGATTTTCATGACCGACAACGGCGGTACCGGCGGAGTACGAACCTTCAACGCCGGAATGCGAGGCGCCAAAGGATCGCCGTATCAAGGGGGAACTCGCGTACCGGCTTTTTTTCGCTGGACCGATCGGTGGAAACCGGGAGATGTGGACAGTCTCACCGCGCATCTCGACCTCTTTCCCACGTTCGCCGAACTGGCCCAGGCGAAGATTCCTTCCGGACTATCTCTCGACGGACGCAGCCTGGCGCCGCTGTTGAACGATCCGCGGGCTCCATGGAGCGATCGATTTCTGTTTACGCACGTTGGCCGCTGGGCTCCCGGGAGGGCGGCGGAATCGAAATATGCTCACTGCAGCGTCCGAACGGCGGGCTTCAGCGCGGTCAACATCGGGCCACAGAAAAATTGGGAGCTCTACGACCTGAAGTCCGATCCCGGCGAGAAGAGCAACGTCGCTTCCCGTCATCCGGAGCAACTTCAGGCCATGGACGCGGCCTATAGCCGCTGGTGGAGCGAGGTTTTGCCCGCCATGGAAAATGAAACGGCGGAGCCGCCCGAAGTCTCGCCCTACAAGACTCTCTATTGGCAGCAATTTGGAGGAGGGCCGGGTACGTCCCGGCCATTCCGGACGCCAAAAGCCCAGAAGTAAAGGGGCCCGCCCTCGAATCAGGCGAATATCTGCTTCTGCACAATGCCCGCTACGTTCGTCAGGCGGAAATCGCGTCCTGCGTAGTGGTAAGTCAGTTGCTCGTGGTTGATCCCCATCAGCGCCAGGAGCGTCGCGTGCAGATCGTTGATATGCATGCGTCCCTCGACGGCCTTCATGCCGATTTCGTCAGTCGCTCCATAGCTGAAGCCCTTCCTGACGCCGGCTCCGGTCAGGAACATCGAATACCCGATGATATTGTGATCTCGGCCGTCGGCACCCTGGGAGGTAGGCAGCCGTCCGAATTCGGAGCCGAACAATACCAGCGTGTCGTCCAGCAGGCCGCGCTGTGCCAGGTCGTTCAGCAGCGCCGAGGTAGGCTGATCGACCCTGCGGCACTGCTCGATCAGGCCGTTGTGCAGGTTGGTGTGATGGTCCCAGCCCGGCTGGCGGATCTCCACAAAGCGCACTCCGGCTTCGCAGAGCTTGCGCGCCATCAGGCATTGGCGGGCAAAAGAGCCTTCGAGACCCGGCTTGACTCCGTAGGCATCCAAAACGTTCTGCGGCTCCCTGGAGATGTCCAGCAGCGCAGGCACGGTGTCCTGCATGCGGAAGGCAAGTTCGTAAGATTTGATGATTCCTTCCACTGCCTCGGGTGCGCCGGGAGTGGCGGCCAGGTTGTGGTTGAAATCCTGGATCAGATTGATCTGCTCGCGCTCCAGGTTCCGGCCGGTCGCCGCTTCGATGTTCGGCATCCGGCCCTGATCGCTGATGACCGTTCCCTGGTAGTAGGCCGGCAGAAAAGCGCTCCCGTAATTGGCCGCGCCGCCGAAGGCAATAGGCGGATTGATCGTGATGTAGCCGGGCAGGTCCTGGTTCTCCGTGCCCAGCCCGTAGAGGACCCAGGAGCCCCAGCTTGGGCGGGTCAAGGAGGCATTGGCGCTGCCGGTGTGCAGTTGGACGACGGCTTGAGGATGCGCCGGAGTATCCGTATACAGGCCTCGCAGCCAGCAGAGATCGTCGGCGTGCGTCGCGATGTGCGGCATCAAGTTGGAAAACCAGCTCCCCGTGTTTCCGTACTGCTTGAACGGAAACTTGGAAGCGGTCAACGTGCCGCCGCCCGGCCCGGACTTGCCGTCGCTCTTTTGCAGCTCCGGCTTGTATTCAAACGTATCGACGCCCGAAATCGCTCCCTCCATGAACAGAAAGATGATGCGTTTGGCCTTGGCGGGTAAGGGCGGCTGTTTTGGAGCAAGCGGGTTGGGGCTGGTCAATTCTGAAGGCGAAGCCTTCCGGGCCGCGGAGCCGAGGATGCCTGCCAACGCCAGGCGGCCGAATCCGGCTCCGGCGGTCCACAACAAGCTCCGTCGCGTTGGATGGAAAGATCTCTGTTGAGCCATACCTGATCTCCTATCGGACAAACTGAAATTCGGCGGAGCCGTAAAGCGACTGCACAAAGGCGGCCCAGGCTGCTTTGGAACTGTCTGCGGGAACAGCGGATGCCGCCTCCGCCACCTCCGGCGCAGACTCGACCTCATCGTCCTGGACCAGATCATCTTCGCGGACAATGCCGGCCGTCATATTCTCGCTCGGACCGGGTTCGGGAGCGGTCTCCGCTTTGCCTATCGGGGCGGAGACGGGGTGCGACTGCTGCCACATGGCGGCGTAGCGGACCAGAAAGGCTTTCACTCTGCCGGTTTCCTCCGGACGTGGATCCCGCCCGAGCACCCGCTGGTACACTTCGCGGATCCGTGCGGCTTCGCTGTGAGACTTTCCGTCCAGCAGGCGTTCCGCCAGAATCAGGGACTGGCGGCGCACGAAGGGCGAGTTCAGCATGAACAAGGCCTGGGCGGGCACCGTTGTCGCGTCGCGCTGTCCCGTTACCAGCGTTTGCGTCACGGGATCGAAAGCTGCCAGCGCCCGCGGCGTCTCACCGCGCAGGAGCGGCAAATAGATACTGCGGTAGGGACTGCGGTCGGCCGAGGCCAGGATGGAGTGTACTACCGGGCCGTCGTCGCGAATCTCGATCATGCGCAAGGCCATGGACGGCGAGCCGGCCGGATGCCGCAGGTCAAGCCGGCCGGAGGAGGTCAGGATGCTGTCGCGAATCTCTTCCGTTTCCAGACGGCGAGGAGCATGCCGCCAGATCCATCGGTCGGCGGGATCGATGTCCCGATATCGGGCCGGGTAATCGGTGCCGAGGCGGTAAGCGCGCGTCAGGACGATCTGTCGTACCAGTTTCTTGGTGGACCAACCGTTCTGGATGAAATTCCGGCTGAGATAATCGAGGAGCGCCGCATTCGACGGTTGATCGCCGGTCGTCCCGAAGTTGTCCACGGTGGCGACAAGGCCGGCGCCGAAAAGGTGCTGCCATACGCGGTTCACATAGACCCGGGAAGTCAGCGGGTTTTCCGGGTTGGTGATCCACTGTGCCAGTTCCAGGCGGCCGCTGTGATCGGCCGGGACCTTCGGCACGTCGCCCGCTCGGATGAGCGAGAGGAAGCCGCGCGGCGCAACCGGCCCGTGGCGCTCCTCCACCCCTCGAATGCGCACACGGGTATCGGCAGCGACCCCGTCCCGCACGCAATGGATTCCATATCCGCGCTCTCCCCAGTCCGTGAGGAGCCGCAGGTCCTCCTGCCGGTGCCGGAAATCTCTCAGGATCTCCATGTTCTTTTTCTTTTCCGCCTTGCTTAGCGGAGTGCCCGGAGAAATTGCTTTGACGGCATCGGCCACCTTTTTGGCGCTTTCGACTTCCGCCTTCAGCTTCTCGATGCGCTCCTGAGGGATCGGCGGCGCCTGATCTTTCGTGCTCATGTAGCCAAGCAACTGGGGAGCATAGTATTGCAAGCCGGAGCCGCCCATTCGGCTGGTCAAGCCCGCTGCATCTACCGTGCTGGTGAAGATGCCGGCCAGCGCATAGTATTCCGTGATCGGAATCGGATCAAATTTGTGATCGTGACACCGGGCGCAGGAAACGGTCAGGGCCATGGTGGCACGGGTCACGGTATCGATCTGATCGTCGACATTGTCCATTTTGAAGCGGGCCTTGAAGCGCTGGTTCACATCCTTCGGTCCCAAAGCCAGAAAGCCGGTTGCAATGAGCAGGCGGTCGCGCTCGGATGGCGTGGCGGCCGGCAGCAGATCGCCGGCGATCTGCTCCTGAATGAACCGGTTGTAGGGAGTATCGCGATCGAACGCGTCAATGACGTAATCCCGGTAGCGCCAGGCATGCGGGTACGGCATGTTGCGGGAAGGACCGGAGGATTCCGCATAACGCGCCACGTCGAGCCAGTGGCGGCCCCACCGCTCGCCAAATTGCGGCGAGGCGAGAAGGCGATCCACCAGTTGGCGATAGGCCTGGCCGGAGTGATTCGCTTCGAAAGCTTTCACCTCTTCCGGGGAAGGCGGGAGTCCGGTCAGGTCATAGCTTAAGCGGCGGACCAGCGTTGTTGGATCGGCATCCTTCACCGGCGCCAGCTTCTTTTCCTCCAGCCTGGCCAGGATGAAATGATCGATCTCGGTTTGGGGCCAGGAAGGATCGGCTACTTTTGGAACGGGTGGGTTGGAAAGCGGCTGCCACGCCCAGTGGCGGGCTTTCAGCCGCTCATAAGTTGCTTTCACCCGCGCAGGCGAGTCAGCGAGCTTTTCAGTCTCGTCCGGCCAGGCCGCGCCGTTCCGGATCCATGTCTCCAGGGTCGCAATCTCTTCGCTGGGCAGCGGTTCCCGGCTCTCCTGCGGCATGCGCTTTTTCGGATCGGGCGACTTTATCCGTTTGATCAGAAGGCTCTTCTCGGGGTGGCCGGGAACAATGACCGGCCCTGAATTGCCGCCCGCGAAAATGCTGATTCCCACATCCACGCGCAGGCCGCCAGCCTCTTTGAAGGCATCCGAGTGGCAGTTGTAGCAGCGGTTCACAAAGATGGGGCGAACCTTTTTCTCGAAATAAGCCAACTGCTCGGGAGTCGCCGGACGGGGATACGCCGCCGTTCCGGCAGGAGCGGGCGGCTCCGCGGAACCCTTTTGTGCCGACAGATCCGCGGCCGCGGGCCAGAAGGCTCCCTGCGCGATCCAGTTCCGGAGGCTTGCGATCTCGGTGGCGGACAGCGGCTCCCCGGCTCCCAGGGGCATGCGCTTTTGGGGATCATGCGACAGCACGCGTTCGAGCAGCAGGCTTTCGCCCGGCTTACCGGGCACGATCGCCGGTCCTGATTTCCCCCCTTTGAGCAGGGTTTCCCGGCTATCGACACTGAGCTCCCCCGAAGATCGGGTCTGGGCGGAATGACAGTCTGAGCAGCGATTTGCCAGAATCGGCCGGACGCTTTTCTCAAAAAACGTGACCTGCCCGGCCGTCGGCGCCTGAGAGGGAGGAGCCGGAGCCGCCGGCGTAAACCATGCGAATAAAAGGACCCACAGTGTGCAAAACCATAACCCAGAACTGACGAGCCCACCTCGTTTAAGGGGTGTATTCATACGAGCCTTACCCTACGCATCTCGACTCGACTCTTGGAATCGGCAAGTAAACTCTATTTAGTCTATCTATGAACTATATAATTGTCAAAAGAAAAAAGTGCTGACGGCTGAGGGCTTTGCGGAGAAAACCACACACCACAGGGGGGAAGGAGGGCACAGGCGCGAAGGCCTGTGCCCCAAGGTCCTGGTTACTAGAAGACCAACTTCAGGCTAGCTTGCATGGTGCGGTTACCGCTGGCATTGGTTACCACGCCGAACTGATTATTGGCGAGGTCCAGACTCACCGGGTTGCTCCACGTCTTCAGGTTGAACAGATCGTAGATCTCCCAACGGAATGCCATATGGAACCGCTCCTTGATGGGGAAGTTTCGGGTCACCGAGATGTTCTCCCGGAAACGGCCCGGCGAGCGGACTGCGCCAATAAAGCGCGGCGCGTTTCCAAACGGGTCGATGGTCGGATCGGTCCTGCCCTGGAACGGCGTGCGCAGCAGATAAACGTCCTTATCGGGATCGAACTTATCGCCGCTGATCGGTCCGCGCCAGTCATAGGACAGCACATTCGGGCGTGCCGTGCCGGCACTCAGGTTGTTGGAATACCGGGTATCGGTCACACCCATGGGGTAGCCGCTTTGGCCGTACAGGAAGCCTGCCACGTTCCAGTTGCCCAGGACGTGGCCTGCGACGCCGCTGTTCACGAATTTCCGTCTGGGGCCGAACGGCAGGTCATAGGAGATCGTGATCTTCGCCATGCTGGGCAGGTCGAGGACCCCGTAGGACTTCTCCAGCCTGCGGTTCTCATTGTTCTGAGCCGAGCCGGCGCCCACGCCCGCACCCACCACGCCAGCAATCCAGGGATCGGACGAGTCGGCGTCGGTCAGCAGCTTCGACCAGGTGTAGTCGGCCACCATGCTCAGACCGCCGGAGAAGCGCTTGGTCAGCTTGATAATCAGCGCGTTGTACGTGGAGTTTCCGCTGTGATTCATCATGCCTCCCGTACTCACGCCGGTATACTGCGGCCACATCCGGAGCGCCTGGCCCAGAGTCGCGCGCGTTCCCAGCACCTGCTTGAAGCTGGGGAACGGCGGTGTAAAGCCCAGGGCCACCACGGCAGGATCGTCGATCTGTTTGTTGAGCAGTGTGCCAAGGCTGGCGTATTTCGATGGGATCTGCATGTAGTTGACACGATCCGACGCCAGGTGTGTCCCTTTGTTCCCCGTATACGTCACATCCAGCACGTAGTTGCCGGGCAGCACACGCGAGATGGCAACGTTCCAGCTATTGCTGCTGGGCAACTGGGCGACTTCGTCGGCACCGTACCAGGCGATCCCCTGGCCCACATTGAACGCCGGATTGATGAACGGGGGCGCCTGCCAGGCGGGGAAGCCCTGGTCCCAGTACAAGGCCGGGGTGACACCGTTATCCGGAGAAACCCAACTTGGGCTGGCGGTGAATCCCGCGTTGGAAGGCGTCAAACCGGGCGCCTTTTCGGAGGCATAGAAAATGCCGAAGCCACCGCGAAAGACGGTCTTGTCGTTGATCTGGTAAGCGAGGCCGAAGCGGGGTCCCCAACCCGTGGCGTTGTTCCAGAGGTTGCGCCTGCCTTCCCGACCGGTGCCGGACCCGAGGAACCGCAGCGCGCCCGGATATCCATCAGCGCCCGGATTGCGCAGGGAGGGATCGAAGTACGACATCCGGTCATATTTCTCGTAAGCTCCGACGTTGATCTCATACCGCAGCCCGATATTCATAGTCAGGCGCGACGTGATCTTCCAATCGTCCTGAGCGAAGAAGGCATGATACGGGAAGCGCAGCATGCCGGTACTCGGTACGTTGAAACCACCATTGTGAACGGCGCCGAGCAAAAAGCTGGCGAACGAGCTGCCGCTGTTGCCGCTGTTGTCGGTGGGGACCGCGGTTTCCAGGCGATGGAACTGCAGAGGGGAATCGCCCGGACCGCCGGCGGCGTTGTTGCGGTTGTTCGTATTCAGCATCAGCAATTGGAAGCTGTAGCCGAACTTGAAGCTGTGGCTGCCTTTGACCCAGGACAGGTTTTCGTCCAGCCCGTAGACATTGTGGTATTCATCCCAGGCCTTGGTCGTATTCCAGCCCTGATAGTTGTCGGTGCTGAAAGTGACCCCGGGAAAACTATAGTTGTAATACGGGTTATTGGGAATTGTGCCACCCAGTTTGTCGCCCCAGTTCTGACCGGAAGGAAAGGCAGTGATGTCGTGTTCGGGGTGCGTCAACCGGTGGAATCCGATCGCGACGTTGTTGATGAGGGTCGGGCTGATCATGTGCGTGTCATTGACTCGGAACACGTTTCCGTAGTACTGATCGCCCTGGTAGAAGAGGCGGTTGGAGAGCGGGTAGGGAAGGGTGGTGCCACCCCAGTTCATCGGATCCGTCGGATTCGTGTCGTAGGCATTGTTGAAGTGCTCGCCGTTGCGCGACCACATGAACGAAAGACGGTTCTTGACGCCGAAGTTCTGATCCAACTTCAGCATGTGTGCATTTTCGATCCGCTTCCGGGCGCCGGTACCGGGAGTCGTATAGTTGCGCACCAGCCCGGACGCATTCGGAGCCGGCAAATACTTGGAGATGGCCTCGGACAAGCGGCTGATCCGGCTCCCCGGGATGACGTTTCCTGGGAACGGATCGCGCAGAAATCCGCCTTTTCCGTCGCTGCGGGTCGTAGTGGGGTCATAGATGGGGATCAGCCCGCCGGTGGAGTTCACCCACTCGGTGAAGTCTCCGTTGACCATTTTGGTGCTCGGCACGGTCATCTGGCTGGGGGCGATCGTTTCCGGGAACCGGTAACCCTCGTACGAAAAGAAGAAGAAGGTTCGGTTCCTGCCGTCATACAGCTTGGGGAGGAAGACCGGGCCACCGCCATTGGCGCCAAAATCGTTGCGGTGGTAGGTATTTTTGTTCCTTCCGAGCTTGTTATTCAGCCAGCTATTGGCATCCAGCCGCTGGCTTTGATAGTAATCGAACGCCTGCCCGTGGAATTCGTTGGTGCCGGATTTGGTGGTCACTGAGACATTGCCACCACTGGCGCGGCTGTCCTCTGCTTTGAAGACCGCCGTGTCGATCCGGTATTCCTCGACAGCGTCGACGGGCGGCGTCAACCGGTTCATATAGCCGACGTGGTTGCGCCATCCCATCTCGACCGAGAGGCCATCTACACTGACGTTCCAGTCATGCTGCTGGCCGCCGGCCACCTGGAAGTCGTCCCAGGCACTCTCGCCGTTGCCGCTCTTTACCTGCGGCAACATCATCATGATGCTGAATGCGTTGCGCATACCGCCACCGATGCCGGCGATGGCCAGCGGCACATCCTGCACCAGTTTCTGTTCCATGGTCGTGGAAACGTCGGTTGCCTCTGTCTTCAGGACCGCCGTTTCGGCCGTGACCTGGACTTTTTCGCTGACCAGGCCTACTTCGAGCACCACGTCGATGCGCGCGGTTTCACCGCTGGATAGTGGGATATTGGAACGAAGATAGTTCTTGAATCCTCTTTGTGTAACACTGATTTCGTAGCGGCCCACGGGCAGGTTGATCAATACATAGTTTCCCGTACTGGAGGTCTGCGTCCGCGCCTCCGCCCCGGTCGCCATATTCCTGGCGACAACGGTTGCGTCTGGGATGACAGCCTGGCTGCTGTCGGTTACCAAGCCCGTTACCGTTCCCATAGTGGTTTGCGCCGGAGCCACCCAAAAAGCCCCCAGTAGCAGTACCACCACGGCCCCGCAAAGATACCCACGAGGCATAACTCACTCCTTGTTGGGAAAAAAGTAACACTATCTGCCGCCGAATACAAGGTATTTCAGATCTGCTTTACTGGTGGGGCTTGACTTCGCCCACCGCCGAAGATAAAAGAAGAGCGGAATTGCTTCTTGAGGCGTTTTAGCCTTGTGAAGGAGAAATGTCATGAAGCGTCTGAATTGGCGGTGGTTAGGCAAAGCAGCCGGCGTCGCCGGCGCGGCCCTTATGCTCGCCTTGGCCTTGACGAGCGGGACGGCGATCGCCCGATCGGAGAGTCAATGGGTGAATACGCCCAAGCAGGCGCTGGCCTTCTACTACGGCTGGTACGGCAATCCGGAGGTCAGCGGAAGTTGGCATCACTGGAAAAACGTTGATGTCCAAAAGAAGCACATCGACGAATCCACACATTATCCGGCTTTGGGTCCTTATGACAGCCATGATCCCAAGGTGGTGGATACGCACTGCCGGCAGGCCAAGAACGCCGGGTTGACGGGTTTTATTGTGAGCTGGTGGGCCAAGGGTGACTTCCACGACAAAGGGATTCCCCTTATGCTGGACACGGCTCAGAAGTACGGGCTGAAAGTCACGGTCTATTACGAAACGGTGCCGCCGCGAGGTAATCCTACCGTGGACGGCGCTGTCGGCGACCTGATTTACATCATGAACAGCTATGCCCGGCATCCAGCCTGGCTAAAAGTAAAGGGTAAACCAGTTATCTTCCTTTACGGACGGGCGGTCGGGGAACTCAAGTTGGAAGGATGGCAGCAGGTGATCGACCGGTTCACGGCGAAGTACCCGGGTGGCGCCGTGTTCATCGGAGACGAGATCTCGCCGGAAGCGGCACGCATTTTTGACGGCATCCATACCTACAACCCCACTGGCCTGACGAAGGGCAAGTCTTTGGAGGAGATCCGGACGTGGGCCAGGGCGACGTTTCCGGACTGGGTTAAGACCGCCGGCCCCGGCCGTATCGCTTGCGTTACGATCATCCCGGGTTACGACGACTCCGTCCAGCCGTCCCGCAAACCGCCGCGCCCCATTACAGAACGCTACAACGGCGAGACATACAAGGTGATGTGGGAAGAAGCGATCGCGGCGAATCCGGACTGGGTGATCGTGACCAGTTGGAACGAGTGGCACGAGGGCAGCGAGATCGAGCCATCGGCCGAACTCGGCAACCAGGATCTGGAAACCACCAGACGGTTCACGCGCAAATTCCTGTCGCTGAAGCCGCGCAGCACCACCTGACGGGACGATAAAGTCGAATGCCGGAAGCGCCGGGCACTTATGCAAGCCGGTTGCAACACTTCGTGGATAAAGCCATAACTCGCCGCTATCCGGTATGAAACGACGCTGCAAACCGTGCGCCGGTTCAAACCGGCGCGCAGGCTGAAACCTGCCCCACTTTGTCACACAGCAGCACTAGTTGGGGACCGGATGATTTCGTTTGTCCGCTTGCTTACGCGCGCGGCTCGGTTCCGGCACTGAACCACAAGCGGAAAGGGATAGATTTTGCGGTCGCAGCACTAGTTGGTGAGTACGGCGCCGGCCGCTTCGATCTGATAGTAGACGAACGGAGCTTTGACCGATTTGGGATCGAAGGGGCGTCCCGCATCTTCGGCTGTGTGCTTTGCCATGGCAACCGCCTGCTCTTGTGTCAATTCATACTTGGCGAGTTTGCCCTCGGCGATCACGGAGCGGCCGGGCGCATCCTTGGGAAATGAAACCTCGCCGTCGCGCACCTGGATGCGAATCATGGACTTCTTCCCGTCCGTGATCATGATCCAGCAGCCCATTACCTGGCAGACTTCTGTGATCTTGCCTTTCACCTGGAGCGTTTTGCCCAAATAGGCATCTGGTTTCGCCAGCAGGTCGGCGAGTGCCACATCGCGAGTTTGTGCAAACGGCTTGCCAAGCTTCAACTCGCCCGCGTGCAGAAGAGCGGCGGTCAGGACGATCCACAATCCCTTTCTCATGGGTCGATCATAGCAGTTCCGCTTCTAAAAATTCCCGAGAACAACAGCCGCCCGGCGGCGCAGTCATTTTAGTTGCAATCGAATTGCAAAAAATCGTTGACATAAGAATTCGCATCCCTTAATCTGAAGCAGTTAAGCCTGTTCTGGACAATCGCCGCGGTGCGGCACTTTTGCCGTTCCCGGCCGGGTTTTGGAATCCGAAGGCTTTCGTAACGGGTAGGACGAACTTTTCGGGCACTTTTGGCGAGGGACCGGACGGTTCGGGCACGACACGCCCGGAGGGTAGCGGTGTCGGCGGCTGCCAAACGGCCGCAATCCGCTGGTCCGGTGACTGACTCCAG
>CAZMRK010000444.1:0-5879 GCA_964568355.1 uncultured Solibacteraceae bacterium
GCCCGACGCCCGCCAAAACGGATGTTGCGGGTGCTCACCTGCATTTCGCGCACGCGCCCGTCCTTCAACCGGTACTGCCAGTACTGGGGATTGTCTCTCAGTGCCGTGCGGCGCTCACCCGCGTGCTGGACCTGTGAACCCTCACGGATATCGGTCACCCGCATCGACAACAGTTCTTCGCGCGCATAACCTGACAGCGCAAGGGCCGACGCGTTCACGTCTAGAAACTGAAGAGTATTTGCATCGAAAACCCACATCGGCAGGGGATTACTCTCGAAGATCTGCCGGTACACTGAGCTATCGGAAGCAGCTAATTTCTCCATCTTTGACGTGGTCCAGCCCAAATCCGCACGAATGCACTCACCCGCATTCAGCATACAGAAGCGTCGACAGTACCTCAATGCGTCGCGCAATAGCGGCGTACGCTAGGGTACATTCCCCTGGATGGCTCCGCGCTGTTTCAACCGGTCAAACAGATCCAGTGTCTTTTTCACACCAACTGCGAGCGGCGTCCGGGGGATATCCGGCACCAAACTTCGAATCTGCGAATCGTCCATGCGCCACGCTACCGGCACCTGCGGCCCCCGCGCGGTAATCAACTTTGCCGCCCCCGGCCGAAGACTCTCCAGGGTCGCGATCAGTTCGTCCATCTCCACCACCTCGCCCGCCAGGTTGAAGACATATGCCCCTTCGAGCGGCGCCAGGAGCGAGCGCACAAACGACTCAGCGACGTCCTCGGCATACTGCATGTCCATCTTGCCGCTCACCCGGATCTGGAACGGTTCGCCCAATGCCAGCGCCCGCATGGCCAGCGACGGGTCGGCCGTCAGTCCGCGGTCGCGCCCCACTCCGTACACGGTCCAGGGCCGCAGGCCGACGCTCGAAATTCCGTTCGTCTCGAAGAACACGCGCGCGTTGCCTTCGTTCGCCTGTTTGAAAACACCATAGTGTGTGGCTGGCTTCACCGGATCGTTCTCGGTCAGCTTGCCGCTGCCATACGCCTCCTCCGGCCCCCACACCGCCGAAGAACTCGCATACACCACGCGCACCGGACGCCCGGCATCCCGCGCCGCTTCAAACACGTTCAGCGTGCCGATCACGTCCACCATCGCGCCCGCTACCGGCTGAGCCTGGCAGAACGGCATCAGCACCGCCGCCAGATGCACGATGTGCGTAATGCCGCCCTCCTTCACCAGCGTTTTCAGGCGCGCCGTATCCTCGATGCTTCCCTGCTCCTGCACCACGCGGCGCACGTCCTCAGGCTCCACCAGCAACGAGAGCCGCGCCGGATTCGTATCCATGTCATAGCTCACCACCTCCAGGCCGCGTTCGAGCAGGGCCTTTGTCACCCAGGCGCCGATACAGCCCTGCGCGCCCGTCACCAGAATTCGCATTCCTCCTCCAGAAGTTGATACCGTGAATAGCTGTTATGAAAATTACCAATACCACCACTGCGGTGATGGAGTCCAACTTCGACTGGACCATCGTCAAAGTGGAGACCGACGAAAAAATCACTGGATTCGGAGAAGCCTTCGTCGGCCCCGGTCTCACCGGCGTGATTCGGGAATTCAACTCCATTGTGGCAGGCGAGGACCCCACAAATCTGGACCGCCTGCTGCGCCGCATGAAAGGCACTTCGGTGCATGCCTCTCCCGGCCTGGTCTATCACGCCATCAACGGGATCGAAGGCGCGCTGCTCGATCTGCTGGGAAAAAAACTTCGTATTCCGGTCTGGCAACTGCTCGGTGGCAAGTATCGCGATCAGGTCCTGGTCTACGCCGATTGCCACGCCGGCGATGCGCTCGAAAGCATCAGCCCTTTGCTGGTCCCGCGCGATCCGCAGTGGATGCGCCAGCCGGGCCATGAAGAGCGCAAAAGCGTCGTGAGCCTCAAGCACCACGGCTGGGACGCCTCCGGGGAGGATCATCTTTCGCCCGAAGCCTACGGCCGGCGCGCCCAGGAGATGGCCAACCGCGGTTTCCGCATCCTGAAATTCGATGTCGATGTCCCCACGCCCTACGAGACCGACGAATACAATCGCGGCCTCAGCCACCCCGAGATCGAGCACATGGCCGCGCTCGTCGCCGCCACGCGCGAAGCCGTCGGCAAGGAAATCGGCCTGGCTATCGATTGTCACTGGAATTATGGCGTCCAGGCCGCGATCGATCTCGCCCGCGCCGTGGAAAAATACAAGCTCCTCTGGCTCGAAGATCCAGTCCCGCCCGAAAACATCCGAGCCATTGGCTCGGTGCAGCGCTCGACGCGTGTCCCCATCGCGACCGGCGAGAATCACTATTTCCGCATCGATTTCGAGCGCCTGATTCTCGAAGGCGGCCTGCGTATCCTGGCGCCGGACGTGCAAAAGGTCGGCCTCTGGGACGGACGCAAGCTGGCCGACCTGGCCGACATGCACTACGTCAACCTCACCTGGCACAATATCAGCGGGCCGCTCGGCACCATGGCCGGCGCGCACCTCTGCGCCGCCACGCCCAATCTGCTGGCCCTGGAGTGGCACGCCGCCAGCGTCCCCTTCTTCCAGGACCTCATCCAGGATGCCGAAGGACCCATGATCCAGGATGGCCGGATCCGGGTCCCCGACAAGCCCGGCTGGGGCATCGAGCTCGATCTCGACCAGGTCTACAAATACCGCAAACCCGGCGAGAAGTTCTTCGAATAGCGGCTTACGGCTTCACCAGCGATCCGTCCATCCCGCGAACCGTCGTCCACGTATCGCCCGGCTTCGGCGGCTGAATCGGATATTTCGCCGCCATCGCCTCGTTGATATCGATCCCCAGCCCTGGAGCGTCGTTCCCGTACAGATATCCGCCTTTCAGTTCGGCCGTGCCCGGCATCATCTCGTGCACCTGCGGCGGGAAATGATTTTCCTCCTGGATTCCGAAGCTGCTGATGGAAAGATCCACGTGATAGGCCGCAAGCTGGTTTACGGGGTCGTTGTCGCCGCCCTCCTGCCACGCCGTCCGCACGCCGAACGCTTCGCATAGCGCGGCCGTCTTTTTGGCCGCGGTAATGCCTCCGGTCTGCGACACCCGGTTGCGCACGAAATCGATGATCCGCTCCGCGATCAGGGGAATCCACTCCCGCTGGCTGGTGAACAGCTCGCCCATAGCCATCGGAGTGCTGGTTACCTGGCGGATCTGGCGATACCAGTCGATCTGCTCCGGCGGTAGGATGTCCTCCACAAAGAACATGCGATACGGTTCCATGCGCTTGGCAAACTCCAGCGCCATCGCCGGCGTCAGGTGCTCGTGGACGTCGTGTAGCAGCTTCACGTCGCGCCCCAGCTTCACCCGCAGGTGCTCGAACAGCTTCGGAATCACCTCCACGTACACATCTTCGTCAAAAGCGGAGCCCTTGAATCCGCTGGCGGGGCGGCTGCCCTGGCCGGGCGGGATCATGCCGCCTCCGCCATAGCCTCCCATCTGCGCGCGCACATGGCGGTAGCCCTCTTCCATGTAGCGCCGCACATTCTCTTCCACCTGCTGCATGTCGCGTCCGTCGGCGTGCGCGTACATCGGCACGGCGTCCCGCGCTTTGCCTCCCAGCAGATCGTAGACCGGCATTCCCGCCCGCTTGCCCTTGATGTCCCATAAGGCCATGTCCAGGGCGCTGAGCACATTATTCTGAATCGTGCTGTTCCGCCAATAGGCGTGCAGATTCGTGTTCTGCCACAAATCCTCGATCCGGTCCGGATCCTTCCCGATCCAGAACGGAGCGTAGTGTTTTTCGATCGCGGCGGTCACCGCGAACGCTTCATTGACATTGCTGGCCGAACCCAGGCCGTATAGCCCAGGCTCGCTCGTGATGACTTTCAGAAATACCCACTGGTAGTTCCGGCCGGCTCCGGTCGGGATTGCCTTTACTTCCTTGATGGTGAGGCGTGGCAGCCCCCGCGTGCGGCCGGCATACTGCTGGGCGGCAAGCGCAGGCATGGCGGCCATCCCGGTCAGTAGATCTCTACGACGCATGAAACCTCCGTGTCGATTATATTTCGGGGAAAATAGGAAGCGGTATGAGTACTCTCCCCGAGCCGTGGCTCCGCGGCCCTCTCACCGGGATACACCCCCTGCTCGCGCCCGTCTTTTATGCGTTTCAGCACGCCCGCGAGGATCTGCGCCAGGCAACCGAAGGTCTCGACCCCGCCCGGCTTTGGGAGCGGCCCCACGGCCTCACGCCCGTCGGCTTCCACCTTCGCCACATCGCAGGAAGCGTCGATCGCCTCACCACCTACCTGCAAGGACTCCCGCTCACCGCCGCCCAGCTTTCCGAACTGGACCAGGAAAGCCAGCCGGGCGCCGATCGCGGCGAGCTGCTGGATACCGTGGACCGCGCATTCACCCGCGCCGAACAGGTATTCCGCGCGATCGACCCGGCGACGCTCCCCGACGCCCGTACCGTAGGCCGCCGTCATCTTCCCACCACGGTCATCGGCCTCCTCACCCACATCGCCGAACACACCCTCCGCCACGTCGGAGAAGTTGTCGTCACCGCCAAACTCTTGAAGTAGCGCGCTCTCTCCCGCGGCGCGATTCGTCGGGCGCTATGAGGGAAGAATTCCCCGGCGTCGGGCGTCAAAGGGTGGAGAGACGGATGGATGCGGGAGAAAGCGGCTTATTCGTTCGTCGCCCTGGCGGCGGTAGTGCTGGTGCGGAACCTGTACCTGATTTTCATGGTGGTGCCCGACGAGGCAGCCCAGGGGATGATCTACCGCCTGCTGTATTTTCACGTCCCGGCCTGGTGGACCGCGTTTCTCGCCGTGAGCCTTTCCGCCGTGTGTAGCGGCCTCTATCTCGTCCGGAAGAATTTGCGCTGGGATGCCCTGGCGGTCGCCGTGACGGAGGTGGCCGTGGTCTTTCTGTTGATGGGCATTACCTTGGGGTCGATTTGGGCGCGCATCATCTGGGGGGACTGGTGGGTATGGGACGCGCGGCTCACCTCCGCGCTGATCTGCGTCCTGCTGTATTCGGGCTATTTGATGCTGCGTCATTCGGTGGAAGAGCCGGCGAAACGCGCCCGCATTTCCGCGGTGTTCTCTCTGTTCGCTTTCGCCGATGTACCGATCGTCTGGTATTCGATTCGCTGGTGGCGCACGCAGCATCCCCAACCGATGGAATTGCCGCCCGAGATGTGGCGCGCGATGCTGTGGAACTGGCTGGGGATGATTTTGCTGACCGTCGCTTTGACGCTGATCCGCCTGGATCAGGAGGAGATGCAGCGCCGCGTCTGGGCATTACGGCACCGTTTGCAGAGTGCTGCGGAAGAGTGAGGCATGGAGAAACAAAATCTCGCCTGTATGTTCTACGGTTTTGCGGCGGCGTGGCTGGTGCTTTTCATTTACCTCTTTGCGCTGATCCGGCGGGC
This sequence comes from uncultured Solibacteraceae bacterium, assembly GCA_964568355.1. Classification (GTDB taxonomy): domain Bacteria; phylum Acidobacteriota; class Terriglobia; order Bryobacterales; family Bryobacteraceae; genus JAJPJX01. The sequence goes on from CAZMRK010000444.1 coordinate 5,380, forward strand.
CAGCCGGAGTCGTAGGGAATTGAAGCGGCTCGAGGGGGGCATCGACAAGAGTACCGGCGCAGCCCGGTAAGTCGGGACTTCCACTCCTTCTCTTGACATCCAAAAGGAACAGTGGCAATCTTCTCTCTATACAACTCAAGATACTGATTTCGCGAATTCGTGCTTTGTTCCGTTCGGGCCGCCTGGATACGGAGTTTGACCGTGAACTGGAGGCGCATCTGGCGATGCTGGAGGAGGACTACGTCCGCCGCGGCATGGCTCCCGAAGAGGCTCACCGCGCCGCCGGGATCGCGCTGGGAGGAGTAGCACAACTGCGAGAGGCTCGCCGCGAGGGGCGCGGGGTGCCGCTGTTCGATCCTATGTCGGCGATGCGAGTAGGATAGAGTCTGCGAGAGGGAGAAATGTGGCGCTCGATGCGCGCGGATTGACTCCGCTGCTGCAGGTCTACGATATGCCGGCCTCGGTGCGGTTCTATCGCGACCTGCTGGGGTTCGAAGTGG
>CAZMRK010000445.1:0-24268 GCA_964568355.1 uncultured Solibacteraceae bacterium
CTCTCGGCGGCAGTCTGTTCGCTTTTGACCCGCTCGCTCGCGACGTCCCTCTCTTCGTCAAACAAAGCGGCCTGCCGCTCACCCGCGCCGCCTACCACGCCGCGCCTTGGAACTACTCCGCGGATCTCGCCGTGCGCCAGTTCGGCGTCCGCCTGGCCTCCGAGGTTCAGCCGGTCCCGGCCGTCAGCACGAGCCGCAACCCCGCCACCTTCGGCGGAGCCGGTGCCGGCCTCGCGCTCGATTCCTCCGCCGGCTTGCGCCTGCTCAATCCCGAGGATTTTGAAGCCGGTGGCGCGCACTTCACCATCGCCGCGGAATGGCTTGAAGCCGGCAGTTCCGTGCTGCTGGGCGCGCTCAGCACGATGAGCGGCCACTATGCTCCGGGCTCGCCCGCCGCCGGCGCCGGCCAGCTTGTGATCAGCGTACGCAACGGATTTCCAGACCTGCCGCCCTCTCCGGCCGGACGTTTTCCCGGCGCCGTCATCGCCGTGCGCGCCGCGCGCAGCGGTCCGGTTCACCGCGCCGACGCGCTCTACGTCTATCTGCCTGCCGGCTACGTGACCCCCTCCGAGCCGCTGGCCTTCCTGGTCGCCGATGACGGCAGCACCTATACCCGCACCGATTTCAGCCCGCAGGCGCTCGCCCGCTCCTCCGAAGGACAGGTCTACCCGCCGCGCCCCGTCGCTCCCAGTGCCGCGCCCGTTCTGGGTTTTCTCTCCTTGAACCGCCAGGTCCCGGGTATCCGCCTGCTTCGGCCCGACGCCGGCATCCTGGTGCGCGCCGATGTCTGCACCGCCGATTTTCAAACCATCGGAGCCGTGGCCAGTGCCGACCTTAACGGCGCCTCCGTGCCGGATATCCCCGTGCCCGCTCTCTGGCCGGCCAATACCTACCTCTCCAGCACGCACTCGCTCGCCGGCACGCTGCCCACCCAGGGCCTGCTAAGCCTGCACGTCTCGCCCGTGAGCGGCAGCTTCCTTCCCGAATCGGAGATCGTGCTCACCAACCGCGACGGCGCGGGGCTGCTGGTCTATCTCCCCGAGTTTCCGGTGATCGGCAGCGCCGGCGCCGATCTCTTCGTGGCCGATGACGGCAGCACCTATTTCGCTCCCGCCGACCAGGTCGGCCGTCTCGCGACCATCCAGGCCAATACGCTCGCCGCCCTGCCCTTGGCGCGCGCCTCTGCCGGCCAGGTGCTGCCCATCCCCGGTCTCTATCCGCTCCAGCAGCGCCGCCCTGTCGCGCTCGATCTCTGCCGTGCCGAACGTGCCGGTCTGCTCGCTCCCGGTCAACTGGGCATCGATCCGGAGCTGGGCCGCTTCGCCTTCGCGCCCGGCGATCCCATCGGAGCCGACCCCGCCGGGCTCAGCGTGGATTATGTCGAAGCCTTTTCCGATCTCGTCGGCGCGCTGAATTTCGACCGCCAGTTGCAGCTCGAACCCGCTGCCACGCGCCTGGTCTCCCTCACCGGCGATGCCGCCGCGAACCTGCCCGTGCACCCCGATCTGGCCTCCGCCTTCTCCGCCGCCGTGGATGGCGATGTCATCGAGATCCTCGACAGCGCCACCTATGCTGCCGCCGCTCCGGCCGTGCTGGCCAACGCCGCCGTCCGCGGCCTCACACTGCGCGCCGCCGCCGGACAGCGTCCCTGCCTGGCCTTCTATAGCGCGCCGGGCGTTCCCACGCCCGCCGGCATCCAGGTCGCCGTCCCCATGGACCGCCTGGATCTGAACGGCATCTTCACCAGCGGCGGACCCCTGGTCGTCGATGCGCCTATAGCCGCCCTGCACCTGGTGGCCTGCACGCTCGATCCCCGCGGCCCTGCCTCGCTCATCGCCAATGATCCGGACCGCGACAGCAGCAGCGACTATATTTTCTGCCGCTCCATCACCGGTCCTCTCCAACTCGGCGCGGGGGTCGGCCGCATCACGCTCGCCGATTCCATCCTCGATGGCCGCGCCGGCTTCGCCATCGGAGATGCCGATGGCCAGCCCGCCGCGCTCGTCCAGCTCGAACGCACCACCGTGCTCGGCCGCATCCATTGCGAGATCCTGAACGCCAGCGAAGCGCTGCTCGATGACCTGGTGACCGTCGAAGACCAGCAGACCGGCTGCGTCCGCTTCACCCGTTTCGAGCTCGGTTCCGTTCTGCCGCGGCGCTTCCAGTGCGTGCCCAATGAGGACCAGGTGCGCGCCTGCCATACCGTCCGCTGCCTGGCGCCGTTGTTTCACTCTCTGCGCTTCGGCCGCCCCGATTACCTGCAACTGGCCGCCGGCTGCCCTCCGGAGATCCTGGCGGCCAGCACCGAACGCGCGGAAGTGGGGGCCTTCGCCTCCGCGCTCAATCCGATTCGTCTCAGCAACCTGTTGATCAAGCTTCGCGAATTTATGCCAGCCGGCTTATCCGCCGTCGTGATTGGCGAAACATGAGGAGCACAATACCGCTATGAAAGGCGATTTTTCCCGTCTGACCTTCCGGGCCCGCAAGCACTATTCCGGTGTCCTGCATCAGCAGGGCCGCGTCTGGCTGGATGCCGATTGGAACGAAGACGTCGCAGACCGCCAGTACCTCGCCGACCAGGAAACCATCGATGTGATCGGCCGCGCCGGCGCGCCTGAGCCGGGCACAGGCTTCCAGATCGCGCCGCCCGATCCCAAGGTCAGCTCGACCTTGACGGACTTCGTGATCGGTGGCGGCCCGGGTCCCGCGGGGCATTTTTATGTCGACGGTTTGCTGTGTCAGCTCGAAGCGCCCGTGACCTATCTGACCCAGCCCGACTACCCCAACCCGGCGCCCATCACGCTGCCGCCCCCTGGCCAAAGCCTCACCGCGCTGGTGTATCTGGAGGCCTGGCAGCGCCACATCACCTATCTGGAGGACCCGGAGATTCGCGAGGTGGCGCTCGGCGGCCCCGATACGGCCACGCGCGTGAAGACCGTCGCGCAGGTGAAAGTAGTCCCGGTGGACGCGGGTGTCACCTGTGCCACCGCGGCGCTGCCCACCTCCGGGCAGGGGACCCTGACCACGCTTCAGCCCACCCTGACCGCGCCCACCGATCCCTGCCGCCTGCCCGACCCGGCCGCCTATACCGGCCGCGAGAATCATCTCTATCGTGTCGAGATCCACGATCCGGGCGACGTCCTCGGCGGCGCTGGCGATGCCCAGACCATCCTGCTCACCGCCGACGTGGCTGCGGGCGCGGTCTCGCTCACCCTGCCGCAGGCTCTCAGCGCCGCCCAGGCCGATGCGCTCCAGCGCTCGCGCGTGGTGCTGCTCTCCGATGACGACGGCGCCATGGATCGCATTCCGCTCGCTGGAATCTCCACCGACAATCTGACCATCTCGCTCAGCCGCGGCGTGCAGATTCCCTTCCGCGCCGCCCGCAACGCGCGCATCACCATCGGCGCGGCGCATTTCAAGTGGTCGCGCGACAACGCCGCCTTCGCCGTCTCGGTGACGGCCATCAGCGCCGACCGCAAGACTCTGACCGTGGCTACCCTGGGCCGCGATCAGGCCACGGCCTTGCGCCTGGGCGATATCGTCGAGATCTCGGACGATGTCTCCGATCTCGGATCCGGCGCCGGGCATCTCACGTACCTCTCCGCCAATCCGGATCCGGATCTGCTTACCGTCAGCCTTGCCGACGCGCTGCCTGCCGGCTTCTCCGTCCCCGGCGCGGCCTCGCCGCCCAACCCCGCCGCTCCGGATCGCCACCTGATCCTGCGCCGTTGGGATGGCATCGGCACTGCCGCCTCCGCTTTCGACGCTGCCGCCACGCCCGATCTGAATCTCGGCGATGGCGTACACATCCAGTTCGGCGGGGAAGATCTGCGCGCCGGCGACTACTGGCAGTTCGCCGCCCGCAGCATCGACGGCTCCATCGAAGCGCTCACCAACGCGCCTCCCGCCGGCATCGTGCGGCACCGGGCCGCGCTGGCTATCGTGCGTTGGAACTCCGCGATCGTCTCCCGCCTCCCGGGCTTTCAGGTGCTGGAGGACTGCCGCAAAATCTTCCCGCCGCTCACCAGCCTCTACGAGCCCGGCTTCCATGTCACCGGCGTCTTCGGCGTCAACGACAACGGCGCCGAGACTCCGCTCGATAACGATACCGTGGTCGATGCCACGCTGGTCTCCGGAGGCATCCGTGTGCGCTGCGATTCGCCCGTCGATATCAATTCCATCGATCGGCCCACCTGCTTCGTCACCGTCGAATCGCCCGTCCCCGCCGCCGCTACCGGCGTGCCGGCGGCCTATCAGCAGGTGGCGTTGCGAGCCACCGTGGGCGCGGCCAACCAGTTCATCACCTGGGCCCCCACCGCGGAAGCCCGCAGCCTGATGTCGTCCCTGCCGGCTCAGATCCCGGCCAACGATCCCGGAGTGCTGGCCCGTCTCACGCTCAAGGGCAACTTCATCTGGGACCAGTCCACGCCGCCGCGCTACCTGGATGGCGAAGTGCTCGGCGTCCGCGCCTCCACCAATACCACCGCGCTCAAGCTGCCCTCCGGCGACCGGCGCCGTGGAGGCGATTTCGAAATGTGGTTCTGGCTTGCGCGCCAGGCGCCGCCGCTGCCGCTGACCTTCACCTTTGCGGCGGCCTCGCCCGTGCAGGTCCGCGGCGAAGGCATCACCGAACTGCTCGGCGATCTGGTGCTGACCGGGACCGGCGGCACGCCCACCGCTGCTGGAACGCCCGTGCCGCTGGTGAATGTCCAGATCTTCTTCAATGCGGGCGTCACCAGCCCCATCCTCACCGCGCCCCAGCAGGATGCCATCCTGCTGATCGACGACCCCACGCGCCTGAACTCCAATCCCGCCGCCAACCTGGCGGGAGCCGGAGGAGCCGGCCTCGATTTCAAGGGCGGCGCCGCCCCCAACATCTTCGTTGCGCAAGGCACGGGCGGCAATTCCATCTCCTTCCTCGGCATCCCGCTCGACCCGCCGGGCCGCAACGCCCAGCGCATCCTCCGCATCAAGAATGTGCGCGTCAATGCCACCGCCATTCTCAGTTCCACCGGCGGAGTCTCGCAGATCAGCGCCGCGGTCAATGTGACCGGCCCCATCGCCGTCCCCGTAAATCCGACCACGGTCGCTGCCGGCTTCATCCAGCAAAGCGCCGCCTTCCAGATCGTCAACCCGACCGGCGGCGGTACCTTTGTCATCTTCCCGGCAAACGGTGTCAACGTGGAACTCGCCGCCAACAATCGCGCGACCTCCGGTGTGATCAGCGTGCGCCTGCGCTTCCGAGAGTTGATCCCCACGGCCTTCCGCATTCAGAGCGATAAGGCCGCCAATGCCGTAGACGGCCCTTCGCCCGCCGAAGAGGAGGGCTTCGATAACCAGGGCACCGGCGCGCTCCCTGTCGTCGGACCGGCCCTGCCCAACATCGGCCGCGCCAGCAATGCCACGCGATTCCTGGCGGTCTTCGATAAAGTGCCGGCCGGCGTGCAGATCTTCGTCACCACGCGCGATCTGCCCCCTGCGGGCATCCCGCAGAATCCGCCCGATAATCCGCCGCCCAAGGCCATCCTCATCCGGAGCGATGCCAGCGGGACCGGCGGCGGTCCCGGCCCCACCACGCCAGGCGGCGTCCCCGTTGGCACCGGCGGCTCGACCGCTGGCATCCCCATCGACGCCGTGCCCATCACCAACAACGCCGGCGTAGCCGTGTGGGAATGGGTCAGCAAAGAGCCGGTCTCGCCCACAACCGTCGAGACGCTGGAGTTCGGCGTCCTGCTGGCCATGCGGCCCACGCCCAGCGCGCCGATCGGCACCGCTGTGGTTACCTTGAGCCTGGCGCCGGTCAGCAACGTCTCCACCGCTTCGCCCTCCGCCCCGGTGCCGCGCTTCCTGCGCACCACCTCGGCGCAGCCGTTCTTCGTCGTTACCAACCCAATCGTAGGGGGCGGCGGAGTGATCGGCAACATCGGCAACATCATCGACGTGACGGATATCTTCAACCGGCCCGGCCGCGGCTGATGCGAATCCACGAGCCCCCCGCCCGGCAGCCGGCCGCTCCGCAAACAGCGGCCGCCGGGCACATCCCTGCGGTGTCCGGGCCAACGACCGTCGCCCCCACGCCTGCGGGCCTCGGCCACGATTTCGGCCGCGTATTAGTGCTCCAGCGCAAAACTGGCGACGACGACCCTGCCCCCGCCGCGTCTCCCGGCTCGCGCCTGCCCTTCGAGAGCACCGAAGCCGCGCGCGGAGGCTGGGACGCCGCCGCCATCCTGAGCACCCTGGGCATCGATGCCGATTCTCCCGCCGGCAAAACCATCACCGCGGGTCCCGCGGGAGTAGGCGCCATGAACAAGCGTTCCAGCGAGCAAGCCGATCAGGATGCGCAATCGCCCGGCATCTCGATACATATGAAAGCGGCCCTACTCGCCGCCCACTGGGAGCCCATCCGCGTAAGTATCGCTCTGGTCCTCCGCGAGGCCACCTACGGCGACCTGATGACCGCCGTCGCCTTGAACGAGATTATGTCCAAGCGCTGCGCGGAGAAGATCTCGCAGTTGATGCGCTGGTCCGCCGCCGTCCAAAGCAAAGACCCGGCCGCCGCTTTCGCCGCGCGCACTACGCCGCCCGCTGAATTCTCCGCCGAGTACGACGATCCCAAGAAGGACGAGCCCCGGTACAATCCCAAGAACGACCCCGAGCAGATCGAGACCGGCTTCGAGTCCAACATCGGCGAGATCAAGGCCACCAGCCAGGGCGGACTACAGCGCCCCACCGGCCCCGCCAAGACGGGAGGCGGTACTCCTGCCGCGTCCGAAATCAGCTTCACCGCGCTGAAAGAGATCTATCGCAAGATGGGGGAGGATGTGGCCGCCGATCCCGAAAAGGAGAAGAAGGCCCTGCGCTATCTCGCCTATTTGAACCAGGCCTTCCGCGTCATGAAGATCGATACCGTGGAGGCCCAGGCCGTTTACCTCGCGCACGCTTTCATCGAGTCCGACCAGTTCCGTCAGTTCACCGAGACCCAGGGCTCCAAAGCAGTCAAAGAAGGCAAGCAGAAATGGGAGGACGATCCCCAGAAGATCGAACTGGACGTGCGCGATCTCGCCGCCCGCTACAAACTGGGCGGCACCGTGAATCCGCACGGCGAGTACGAATTTCTTGGGCGCGGTCCGGTCCAGGTGACCCACCGTCGCGGTTACATCGAAGTAATCGCCACGCTGGAGAAGATGGCCGAACAGTATGAAGTGGAAGGCGATGCCGGCAACCTGCAAAGCTGCGAATTCGCCGCCTTGGCGCGCGATGCGGCCAATGCCGTAAAAGCCGACCCGAAAAACGCCGCCGATCCCCGATACACCTTCCTGGTTTCCGCGGCGCTGATGAAAAGCCGCCGTGCCGACGCTGCGGTGGCATACACACGTCCGACGCCGGGAGTCGCCTGGACCGGAGTAGACGCCCCAAGCGCCTGGGTAGCCGGAGGAGAGCAGGCCCCCGGCTCCCCGCAGGCCGAAGCCCTGTTGGCCAAGTCCAACGCCTACGCCCAAATCTACCCAATCCTCCTCCGCGAAGCCCGCGCCACTCCGTAGCGCACGCTTCAGCGTGCTGCGTCGAGACTCCTCTCGACGCCATGGCGCTTAGTACCAGAACGTCAAGTACCCATTTCTTACATGCACCGCTAGATAGAATAAATACCGAAATCACCTGCAAAACCCTGTAAATACCACTTAGTATCCCCCGCGCTACCACATGTTACCGCCTCTTAGTCATTGACTTTCCTGCAGACTTCCGATATTCTCCCCATGATTCAGAGGGAATTGCCCATGCCGAAGGGGAAAGCGCAGCGGCAGGTGCCGATCCGCAAAATTCAATCGCTGCTGGAGCAGCGAATTGTCCACCCGCTCAAGGATCGCGCTCGTGCGACCTCCTGGCTGAATTCCTTGCAGAAATCGCCTGCCGGCCGCCTGCTGGCCATCTCCATCGCATTGGATCTGGTCTCCGATGCCGTCGACGATTTGATTTATCGCGATGTGTTGCGATCCCTGCCCGCGCCCGCCGGAAATCCCTGCCAGGAGTTCGCGGCTGCTCTGCACAAGCATCCGGAATATGAGGGCAAATTACTCGGAGTTTCCCGCATTCGCCCCCGCCCGCTCGAAGAGGGCGACCATTTTGTCCGCGTGCTCGAAATCGGCACGTTTGTGAAGTTCTACGATGCTCCGCGCTCCGGCCGGGGCCTCCGTCTGGATGAAGTGACCGAAGTGCGGCAGCTCTATTTCGAAGACGGCAGCTACTCGGATCTCGGCGATATCCGCGAAGTCTGGAGCGGAAAAAACGGCCGCGTCTGGGTGTTGCCCTTGCGCGATCTGAACGCAGCGCGCCAAGCCGCCGCGCGCGAACAGCCGGGGACCCCCGTGCTCGATGCGCTGGGCATTCCCCTGCGGCAGGGCTTCGGTCCCGACTATCTGCCGGACCTCGTCGCCATTCACTATCCGCCGGACTGGAAGACCGAGAATCCGCCCCGTCAGCCCACCGCCATCGATGCCGATTGGCAGTCCGAAGAGATCTACTACATTTCTTATGGCGCCGAAGACGGTTGGGGCCGCACCCATAGCTGTTCGGGCAGCGCTTCTTCGTGCCGCGAGCGGGTCCACGGCCCCTTCGCGCCCCTGAACCACGGATTTCGCGGCGAGCACATCGGCCCCGCAAAGCCGCTCGCCAGCGGCGACCTGGAGCATGTAGTGCAGGAGGCCTATCGCCGCTTTGAGCGCTTCTCCTCCCTCAAGAGGAGCGGGCATGCCTGAACGGCCCGCGCGGAAGTCGGCGCGCCAAACCGCGCCGCGCCGCAAGCCCGGAGAGGACTCCTCCTTCCTGTCCATGGATGCCAGCCGGTACGAACAATGGCTGGACGGCTTTCTTTCTGGCCGGCCGGTGACGCCTGGCGTACGCGTCTTCCAGGGGGATATGCTGTCGGCCCTGGTGCACATGTATCACCAGCTCCCTCTGGACAAGGCCCAGGAGTTCGGCCACGCCGTGGCGCGCCTGCTCGAAACCACGCCCATCTCGCTCCGCAAAGAAGCCATCGAGCGCTTGTACTACCTGGTCGAACTGGCCAACGTGGCGCGTCCGGCCGGCGGCAAACCGATTCTGCTGCGCTATCTCGCCATGCCCATGATGCACCAGATGCGCTTTGCCGGCACCACGCTGCAAATGTCCCTCCTCAATGCGGTATGCGCCTACAAAGTGGACGACACCACGATCCACTTCATTTACCGCCACGCCCGGCCCGAGTATGGATTTGATCACTTGGTGGCATGCCTGCGCCTGCTCTCGCTCTCCATGAACGCTCGCAGCACTTATCTCCTGCTCGACCGGCTGATTCCCCTCCTCCAGGCCGATACGCAGGCGGCCTACCTGGGACGCGAACTGCCCCTGATCGTCGGGCGCGTGGGGTGTACCGAATTGCTCGCCTTCTGCCAGGAGAATGAATGGCAACTGCTGCTCCGCTACCCCGAACAATTGGAGCGCTTCTATCAGATCGTCCGGCAGCGCGTCCTTCCGGCCTATCACGTCGAACGGGAGCGCCTCCTCGCCGCCGAGCAGCCTGCGCTCCTATTGGATCTGCACCTGGAAGGCAACACTCTGGATTTGACCATGGACCAGATTAAGGCGATTGCAGCGATGGCCGATCGCGAGGTCCCCCGCGACCGGGTGGTGCACCTGTTGAAGCGCATGTACGGAATACCTTCCAAACTCGATCCGCTCCTCTGCATGTGGGACATCCTGGATAACGACAATGACATTCCCGGCCACGGAGAGCCCGGAACCTGCCAGTTGTACGCGCGTGACGAGCGTCTGCTGTTGCGTAAGGACCGCCACGCCTCCATCGTCTCGGTATTTCTGGAGGCGCGGGAGCTGTATCTAAAATCCATTGGCCTCGAATCGCACCCGCTTGAGCTCGTGGACCAGCAGAGCGAGTTCCTGAACATGATCGGCAGAGACGCCGTGAAAGGCAGGCCGGAATGAGCGCTCCTCCTGTTCCCTCGCTGTTTCGCACCCCCATCGCCGAGATCGACGAGGTTATCCGCGACCTCCAGATCGAACAGCATAAGCAAGGCGAGCCGGCGCGCTTCCGGATCTACTACTGCGTCGATGCCAGTGAGATCGTAACGTTCTGCTTCCCGCTCAATCCGTTCAATCCCGGCGAGCCGAACCTCAATACCATTGCGGCCGACCAGGCGGCTCTTCACGAGCTCTTCTATCACCGGCCGCGGCTGCCGGTGCTGATTCCGGACTACGCCGAAGAGCTGGCGCGCCACTTCCATTTCGTTCGCAGCAGCACCGAAGGAGAGAATCAGCGCGAAGAGCGCGAAATCGTCCAGCGGCTGATTGAAGGAGCGCCGCTTGACCCGCTGCATCAGAACGGCGAAACGTCCGGCGCCGATGGCGTTCTCGAAAAGATCGAGCAGAATTTCGACGTAAAGCTGGCCGTGTGGATGGGCATCACCTCCATCGGAGCTAAGCGCTTCTATGAAGTGATTACCCAGCGCCTGCACAAGATCACCGATATCGGTGAACCCTTCGTCGGCGATTTCGTCCGCGACTTCCGGCCCAGGCTGTTCGAAGACATTTTTCTCGTCCAGAAAGAATTCCTGGAGCGCCAGACCGAGCTGAAGAAGCTGCCCCAGCGGCTCTTGGCTGCCAGGACCGACGCGCGCGCCATCGACTGGCTGCTCCAGTTGAACCAGGCCGCGCAGGCCTCCGCTTCCGGTGGAACGCGGCCCCTGTTCTTATACCTTTCCTCCGCTCCCAAGACCGCTCGCATCTTTAATATTCCTTCCGTCCGCAGCGCGCTGCCGGTGGTGGAGGGCAGGCACTATCCCATCTGGCGCAAGCGCTCGCAGCTTGCCCTCCTCATCACTGCCATGCGCAACGCGCGCTCGGAGGATGCCGACATCATCATCGAGAACCTCCGCAAGATTCGCCGTATTGCCGCGGAGGTGGCACGCATGGAGCATGGGATCCCCAGCCAGTACGGGACCGCCTGTGAAAGCTGCCTCCTCGGTGGAGGTGAAGGCGCTTCCGGTTGCAACTGGCACAACATCTGTGAAGAGGTGCGCCAGTTGGAACACGCCATCAGCGACCGCACCGAGCCGATCGCCAACCTCGGCCTGGTGGCGCGCATCCATACCTACGCCAACCTGCTCAAAGCCAGGCCCCGGCCCCAGGACCAGAAGGAATACCTGGAATATCTGCGGAAACTCCTCAATATGCCCGAGGTTCCGGACCTGGCCCTCCGCCGCATCGAGGACCTGCAATCATTCGCCCGGGCGCAAAGCGTCCTGGCCCGCAGCAAGCTGGAACAGTTGCCCGGCCCCGCGGAGCCGCGCGAGCCGGAGACCACCATCCTGCCGGACGCCAAGCCGTACCTGGTGGAAGACTTCCCTCCCGTTGCTGCGCCCTATGACGAAATCACGCGGGCCATGTTCGCCTACCATATGACCCCGGCGAGCGATGCCTCCGCCAGGCACGACCTCCTGGATACGGCCATGCGTCTGTTCCTGGAACGCGACGAGCGAGTTTGCTATCCCGGCGGGCCCGATCACGAGGTCACGCGCGGCCTCATCTACCTGTCATTCGGAGGGCGCGAGGGCGAGGAAGACGCGCTGGTCCACGCCAGGAAGATGATTGACGAGTATCCCCAGAGCAGCGAGGCCTTCCTCCTGCTCTGGGCCAGCGCCGCGCTCGAACTCGGCAAGTTCCAGGACGTGCACAACGCCTGCTCCCGGGCCATCGAATCGCGAACCCGGCACTGGATGTTCTATCACATGCGCAGCGTCAATACCTTCGAATGGTGCCTGGACGATCGCTTGCGGCGCTTCTGTCCGGTCTCCATCGAGCGCTCGATCTCCGACGTCGAGGAAGCCATCCGCCGCGTCAGTGCCGCCGGGGGCGCGCGCCTGCGCCTGGGGCTGCTGTACAATAACCTGGCGTATTTCTCCAGCCACAGCGACTCCGGCCTCGCCAAAGCGATCTTCGATCTGAAGCGCGCGCGGACCGCGCTCAACCGCCTGCTGGAGCTGGTTCCCCGTGAGCAGTGGGATCCGGAGCGCCCGCACTTCTTTCACACGGAGGCGCATATTCTGTTTCTCGAACACCAGCATGCGCCGTCTGGCGCATCCACGAGCGGCCTGCTCATCCGCGCCCTCGAATCCATCGACGCCGCGCTGCGGCTGCGCGACAAACCGCTCTACACTGCCCTCAAACGCCAGATCGAACGCGAACTGAAGAAAACGCAGGCGACAGTTAAGGCCTGAAACTGCGTGTACTGGTACCTTCTCGCAGCTCTGGTATATACTGTTCCCCCAGTACGTACTGACTTGGAACTCGGAGGGAGCATTCCATGCGTCGAAACTTCCTTCCCCAAGTGATGGCGCTCGCCGTGCTTGCGGGCATTGCGTGGTGCCAGGGGAATCTGGGTGGATTGACCGGCCGTGTCGCCGATACCAGCGGCGCCGGTGTACCGGCAGCCGTCGTCCGAATTACAAACCTCGATACCGCCGCGGAGGTGCAGGTCCTTTCCTCCTCCGACGGCGCTTTTCTTGCCTCGAACCTGCCGCCCGGCCGCTACCGCGCAGCCGTCAGCAAAGAAGGCTTCAAAACCACCATCCAGGAGCCCATCACCATCAGCACCGCCACGACCTCTACGGTGAATTTCAATCTCGCCGTCGGCCAGGTCAACGAATCGGTCACCGTGGAAGGCGGAGCCGTCGAGCTGCAGACCACCAACGCGGAAGTCGGCACGGTCATGCCCACCAAGACCATCCTCGATCTGCCCATCTCGCTCGGCGGCGCCGCGACTACCGGAGCCACCGGCCGCCGGCAGATCGAGAATTTCATCTTCCTCACGCCGGGCGTCACCGGCAACCAGTGGTCCAAGTCGATCAACGGCTCGCCGGGCTTCAGCCAGGAAGTCCTCATCGACGGCATCGACATGCAGAACATCGGCGCGCCCGGCTTCATCGCCGAAGCCAGCCCGCCCTACGAGGCCGTGGAGGAGTTCAAAGTCCAGAACACCATGTACCCCGCCGAATATGGCGGCGGCTATGGCGTCATGAACTTCACCCTGAAGTCCGGCGTCAACGCCTACCATGGCGACCTGTTCGAGTTCGTGCGCAACGATAAGTTCGATTCGCGCGGCTTCTTCGCCGCCGGCAAATCCATGCTGCGCCAGAACGAATTCGGCGGCACGTTCGGCGGACCGCTGGTCATCCCGAAGGTCTATAACGGCAAGGACCGCACCTTCTTCTTCGTGGCTTATTCCGGCTTCCGGCTGCGCGGCGGCATCGCCGCGGGCAATCTCCAGACGCTGCCCAGCGCCTTGGAGCGTGGGGGCGACTTCTCCGACTATCCCTTCCCGATCTTCGACCCGGCCACCACGCGCCCGGATGGCAACGGCGGCTATGTCCGCGAGCCCTTCGCCAACAATCGCATCCCGTCCAATCGCATCGGCGGCGTCGCGCAGCGCACGCTCCCGCTCATCCCCCAGCCGGATTTCCCCGGCTATTTCAATAACTACATCAACCGCCAGAGTCAGCCCAGCACCGATGACGACTGGAGCGTCAAAATCGACCACCAGATCAACTCCAAGCAGCGCATCTCCGCCGCCTATTGGTGGGTCAACGGCAATACCCAGATCAACGGCCCGATTGCCGGCGAACTGAACCCCGGCTACCGCAATACGCCGACCGAGGCCAGCGGATACCGGTTCAACCACACCTACACCATTAGCCCCACTCTGCTGAACCGCATCGGCGTGGGCTATACGCCCACCAGCCCGACCTGGTCGCGCTGGACCCTCGACCCGCGCCTGGGCAACCAGACGATGCAGATTCCCGGCATCCCGCTCGACATCCACGGCTATCCGCAGCTCAGCTTCAGCGGCCCCACGCCCTATGCCCAGCTCGGCAACGCCAACAACAACGGTACCGATCCGCAGTTCTTCCAGAATTGGAGCGGCCAGGATGATGTGAGCTGGGTCAAAGGCCCGCACCAGCTCAAGTTCGGCTTCATGTGGCGCCGCCGTGAGATGACCGTGCTCGACCGCCGCAATGAAGGCGGCTCCTTCACCTTCAACGCCCTTTCCACATCGCAGCCCAACAGCAGCAACTTCAATAACTGGGGCAACCCGTTCGCCAGCTTCCTGCTGGGTGAAACCTACGCGGCCAGCGCGGCCGTCCCCGCCCCCCTGCGGCATTACAAGGACGACTTCATGGCCACCTATGTGGAAGACGTCATCAAGCTCACGCCGCGGCTGACCATGAGCCTGGGGCTGCGCTACGAACTGCCGCTTTATGCCAAGGAGAAAGAAGGAATCATCTCCTTCCTGGATTTGAGCCGCGCCAATCCCGGCGCCGGCGGGCGGCCCGGAGCCCTCGTGTTCCTGGGCGAAGGAGATGGCCGCACCGGCACTTACTCCGTCTTCGGCAGCTATCACACCGGCTTCTCGCCGCGCTTCGCCCTCACTTACGGCCTGAATAACAAGACCGTCCTGCGCATGGGCTATGGCATCTTCCGCATCGAGACCGCTACCGGCCGCCTCAACGGCTGCAACTACTGGTGTTCCGGCTTCGGTCTTCAGCCCTCTTATACGTCCACCGACCAGGGTGTAACTCCGGTCTTCAACCTGGCCCAGGGCTTCCCGGCCAACCCGCGTAATCCGCCGATCTTCGATCCGTCCCTCAATAACAACGGCAGCGTCAGCCTCATCAACTGGGCCGCCAACCGGATGGGACTGATGCAGAGTTGGACCTTCGATATCCAGCGCGATCTGCCCTTCGGCATCATGCTCGATGCCGCCTATGTCGGAACCAAGTCGAGCGGTACGTGGACCGGCGCGGAGAATCCGAACCAGCTCAACCCCAGCTATCTGGGCCTCGGCCAGACCTTGCTGGCCGATATCAATTCTCCCCAGGCCGCCGCCGCGGGTGTCGTCAAACCCTATGCCGGCTTCACCGGATCGGTGGCCCAGGCCCTGCGCCCTTACCCGCAGTACACCAACATCGACGACATGTATCAGCCCACCGGATACAATTTCTACAACTCCTTCCAGTTGCGCATCCAGAAGCGTTACTCCAACGGGATGTCGTTCCTCACCGCCTACACCCTGTCCAAGAACATCGGCTTCCCCGGCGGTGATATCTTCGGCGATACCGGTGGTGGCGGCGGAGCCAAGGCCATGGACACCTTTAACCGCAAGCTCGAAAAGACCACCGTATCCGGCGACCAGACACACACGCTCATCCTGTCCTGGAACTACGAGCTGCCCTTTGGACGCGGGAAGCGCTTCCTCACCGGCATCAACTCCGTAGCCGATAAGTTCATCGGAGGCTGGCAGGTCAACGGCATCCAGACGTACCGCTCCGGCACGTTGATCGCGGTCGGTGGCGGCGGGGCTCTCCCCATCTTCGGCGGCGGCAACCGTCCCAACTGGATCTCCAACGATGTTCGAAGCTCGGTCTCGATGTCCGATTTCGATCCGGCCCGCGACCGCTATCTGAACATCGCCGCCTTCAGCCAGCCGGCGCCCTATACCTTCGGCAACGCGCCGCCCCGTCTGCCGAACGTGCGCACGCCGTTCTACATGAACGAAGACATTTCGTTCTTCAAGAACACCTACATCCACGAAAGCATGTACGTGCAGCTTCGCGGCGAGTTCTACAACTTATTCAACCGGGTCGTATTCGGCGGCCCCGCCGCCAGCATCAACAATCCCAGTACCTTCGGCATCATCAGCTCGCAGGCCAATACGCCCCGGCTGATCCAGTTCGCGATCAAGCTGATTTTCTAAGGGCGCACAGAAAGAATCACGGCCTCATTCCGGCCCGGAGCGCGGGCTCTGGGCCGGAAACGGGAGGCGCGCCTCGCTCAGGAACCGGAACGGGCAATCAGCTTGGCCTTCGTGGTCGCGTCCAGCACGCCCGTGGCCGGTAGGCCACTCTCCAATTGGAATAGATTCAGGGCAGCCGCGGTCTGCTCGTTGAGAACACCGTCGGGTTTTCCGGAGTAGTATCCCAGGTTTCGCAAACGGCCCTGGATGCCGCTGATCTCGTCGGCGGGATGGATGTATCCCAGGTCGAACTCCATCACCCTCGTCTCATCCCCATCCTTCACCGTGAGTGTGCCGCGCGCGCTGTTGGGAGGGATTGGAACGCGCACAAAGCCATCCTCGCCGGTAGTGCCGGTGCGATCCGGCAAGGTCGATCCATCGCGCAGTTCCACCGAGAGAAGAAAGGACGCCCCGGCAATCGGCTGATCCGTGAAATCTAATATCTGCACATTGAGACTTGCCGGCACGCCCTTGCGCTTCAAACGATAAAGATTGCCGGTGAGGACGGAAATCTGTTTGTCCTGTCGCTGCGGGATGCGCAGAATATCGCCCGGATTCAAAATGTGCATGTCTTTGCGGCCATTGCGCAGCGTGGAGTTTTCGTTGTAGCTCCACAGCGTTTCGGGCAGGAACCCGTGCTGGAACGCGACGCTTTCCACGCAATCGCCCAATGCCACTTCGTAGCTCTCCGGCTCCGGGTCCGTGGGCGGGGCGGACCAGGTGGCATCGCCGGAACTCAGTTTCCTGGCGTCCAGTGACGCCGTCGAGACCAATTCCCAGGCGCGCTCATCCGTGTGCGGCAGGCGCAGCGAATAGGAGCCGGGAACCAGCCCGTCGAACCGCACGTGCCCGTAGGCATCGGATTTTGCGCGGACAACTTCTTGCGGACCTTTCACGAGTTCCACCGCGATCTCCGGCAAAAGCGCGTCCGCCTCGTCGCTGATGCGTACTTCGATCGCCTCCCGCCGGAGCGGACAAGGCATCGCCACGTTTTCGGAATCTCCCGGGAGACCGTCCGGCGTTCCCCGGTCCGCCGCGCGCAGGCCATCGAGCGTCGCCTGGTCCGTGTCACGCCGGGCGGTAGCGGGGCTCATGCCGCGCCTCCCGCGGCGTTGACTCCATTCTTCGCGAATCGCTCGCGCAACTCCCGATTGTGAAGCCTGATTTCGAGCCGGCGCACGCATTCCCTGTATAGGCGGAGGAGCCGGCTATGGGGATCCGTTACCTCCGGGTCGCGGAGCATTTCTACCATCCACTGGCAATCCGGCTTGGCGGCGAAGTCCCACCCAAAACACGCGCATACGCAGACGAACCGGTAAAGGTATGCATTCGTCGAAATCCCGTATCGCCGCGCGGCCTCCAGGCTCGCGCCCACGCGGCGCCGGAGTTCCGTTTCGTTCAGAACACCGGCCTGAAGAGGAAACTCGCGGCGCAGCCGGCGTGACATCTCCTCTACCAGCGTGTCGCGGCGCGACGCCGCCAGCCGGGCCAGTTGTTCCTCTCGAATGCGGAGCGGTGTCATGATGACTCAGCTCACCTCCATCCCGTTGACAACCTCTTCCAGCTTCTTGACCAGGGCTTTCAATTTGTCGAGATCCCTCTTCGCCGAATCCGGATCCTCGAGTTTGCCTACTTTGTTGCCCTTCCCCTGTTGCTCCGCTTTCTTGAAAAGCGCTCTGGCCCGCCGGACCAGTTGCGCGCTTTCTCGATCGAGCAGTGCGTCTTCCTCCTCCGATTCTTCGCTCTCCCCGTCGGCCTCCCCGTCGGAATCGTCGTTCTCGTCGTGATCCTCGTCTTCGGCGGCAAACTCATCCACTCGCAGAAAGTCCAGAACCCCGTTCCACCCGTAGTCCATCACCCCAATGCCAAAGTCCTTCCTACCGCGATCCTCCTCGTGAGGGAAGAGCGCGGCTTCAAGTTTACGGATTTCGGCGGCCAGCTTGCTGTCTTCCTTGGGCGGTTCCTTATCCTCACCCTTCCGGCCCTTCTCCTCGCCCAGCAATTCGGCTAATGTCTGGAGATCCTCCCACTTCTTGCGCAGCCGCTCTTGCTCGGCCTGCTTCACCTTCTCAATTAGGCAAGGTGATTCATCCAACCGCACGATTCTCGCAAACAGGTGCGGCTCTTCCTCCTCTCCCGCTTCGGTTGAGAACATCCCTCCCACCGGGAAATGATCCGAGAAGCAGGCCCAGAATCGCGAGACCGCCAGGCTGTCACTGTCGGCAAGCACGATTGTGCCGACATCCGGACAGAGCAGACCCAGGCACCACGCGCGCCAGTGTCCGTCGGTCCCCTTCTGGCCCTCGTCGTATGCCGTATGTACGATAAAATCAGCGACCTTCAGATGCGCCGCGTAGTACGCTTTCTTCTCCAGATACTCGTCGTACCTGGCATCGCTCGGATCCACTGGATTTTGGAGCGGAAGCTCGCGAAACAGGTGAGTGTTGGTGCCGGCCACCGCCTGCGTGATTTCGACCGGCGTCTCGTCGACAAAGTCCACGAAGCGCTGGCCGAGCACGGCTCGCGTCGGATCCGCCTGCACGGAAATTTTGATGTCCATGTCGGACTTGCCGCTCCTCTTTCGCTTGCCCTCTTCTTCCTTTGTCGCCCTGGAGGTCGAGGGGCGAAAGCGCAACACCGCCGCATTGTCTGCCAATAGTGCAGCCCATTTTCCCAGAAGCTTCTCGTTCGCCTTGGACCTGAGGTATTTCGCTCTTTTCGAATGGAACTGGCAGAACTCGCTAAGCTCGTTGTAAAGGGCAGCCCGGCTGGCGCAGCACGTGAGAAGTTTCTCCCGGTCCTTCGCCAGTTCCTCGTATTGTTTCTTGGAAAGCCACCAGGACTCGCGGTAAGCCCGCACCCTCGACCGCGTGAGTGCTGTGCCGTTAACGGCGCATTTGGCAAGCTCTCGCGAACCCTCCCGCAACTCGTCGATGAGATCCTGTTGGATCGCCCTGCGGCTGATCTTGCGCCATTTGAGGCACAGCTCCCGCCAATCGCCGCCGTTACGCCCATTGGCTTGGTACTCCGCGAGGCGATTCTGAAACTCTGTCTTGATGGCGCTATTGGCGCCCTTGGTAATGCGGGATTCCTTGAACAGATAGTAGTCGCCGGCGAGGAGCCACGGGCCGGCGAAGGCGGCGTCCTCCTTCTTGCCGCTGCAGGCTTTCGTGGACACACTATCTATCATCGATTCGATTTGATCGAATTCGTATTCTCGATCGAACTCGCCGCCGCCTCCTGGAGTCGTGTGTACAACTCCGACATGGAATTTGACTCTCGGCTGCTCCACCCATGCCAGGTCGTAATTGATCACGGGCCGGAAGGATGCCTTCCCTGCGTGCTTGTTCCAAACCAGGTCGGGATCGGGTGGGACCAAAACTTCGCGCTCGGCGGCCGCACTTCCCCTCCGCCGTTTACGCATTTTCCCGATCTCCCAGGTGGCCTCAGGGTGTTGATTCGCAACGACGCGCTTCTTGGGGAGTTCCTCTGTCTGCCCGTCCGATGTCAGCCACCAGATTCGGTCCACCGTCAGGTGCCGTTCCTTCTGGTGGTTCCTGCTGCAGGCATCCTTTCGCATGATGAGCGGATAATACTCCCGCTCTCCACGTTTCTTGGATCCGCTGCTTTTCATCAGCGGGCCGGCATAGACCGAAAGCTCGTCCTTGACCTGTTGAATCAGCAAATCAATTCCGCTGAACTTCACCTCCTGCACAACCAGAATGTCGAGCCACTTGTGTCTTCGAAAAAGTTCCAGGATCCCCAGGCAGGCCAGCTTGCGGGTCAGCAGTCGGGGCACCACTGCGTCCAGGTCGATGTCGTCAAGGGCACCCCTGATTTTCTTGACCAGCGCGTCCAATTCGCTTCTGTCGGTGGGGCTGTCCACTGCCTGCTTGAGCACCGGTCCGGCGAGCTGCTGATAGCAGAGCATCTGTTTGCGAACATAAGGCTGCGACCATGCGGCCAGCTTTTTTGTTAACTCCTCGGCCAGTTTCCCCGCGGTGTCGTTGCCATCTTCCTCCTCCGCGTTCTCGTCGTCGGGCACCGCCGCAATACCCTCAGCCAGGGCGGTACTCGCCTCCAGGAGCCAGAGAACCTTCCGGATCTCTTCGTCGGTGATCACGGCAAGCGGGCCGCCTTCATCGTCGTCCTCGTCCGTGCTCTCATCGCTTCGTTTGGAAAGGCCATGCGCGTTCCACGTAGCGATTCCCACGCGATAGCCGCTCCGTACTGCCACCGGAGAAACTCGCGGGAAGGGATACCTGGCATTGGATTGCTTGCCGATACTCTCTCCCAGGTTTCCTTCATCGAGGCTGGGGAGCTGCGGCAGCCTGCTTCTCTCAGCCGTGGTGTTCGGATGAACCACAGCTTTCTCCGGGCGCTTATCGGGCAATTGATGTACAACGCCGGCCCTGGTATTTTCGATCTTGCTTCCGATCTTGTTCAGATCATCGAGCGTATTCTGCGCCTTGTCCCGCTTTTCTTTCCAGTCTTCCTCCCCGGCCCCGTCGAGCGCCGCCAGTTCCTCGGACAATTGCTGAACCGTCTTGGTGCAGATCTCCAGAAACCGGGCGATACTCCCATTGCTCGTCGGCCCCTCGCCGCTGAGGTGGAACGCGGGCATACTGTCGGGAAGACCCTGTGCGAACGTGAGGGCGTAACAGTGGAGGCCGATATAGACGCATTCCGGTAGCTGCTGGAGGTCCTCGGATTCCAGGCGCCGTACCTCCTTGATACCCATCTCGCACAATTCCACTGCGCCATCCCACGCCCCCTTCTGGCCCAATCTGGGATCGCGCGCTCCATGCCCAATGACCACTACGAGTTGCCAGTTTCCTACGCCCTCTTTGAGCCAATCCACCACCTCCCGAGCCGAATCATACGGCTTGACCTCGCACGACTGGGGCGCCCGGAACTTCTCCTCTTCACCAGGCGGCCGCTTGGAGGCGTCCTGGTTGTCATACGCAAAGACACGCTTCGGAACCCAGATGGCCCGCGGCTGCGTCAGTTTTCCTGCCAGTTCCACGGCCGAGTTCCAGAACTCCATGGCCTGAAGATTTTGATCTTTGTTTCTTTTCGGCTCGACTTTATAGCTCACGCCCACAGCGACCATCTCTGCGGTTGGGCCGGCCGAAAGTTTCTCGTAGGGTTCACCGTCGGCGACGATGATGATAATACGCATGACACTCTTCCATCAGGCGTTTTTCGCGAAAAGCGGGGAAATCGAAACTACCGACCTGGGCATTTTATCCTGATCCGATGGTTTTTCCAAGTAATTTACGGGGAAAACACTTTAGGATAGTGCGTCGCAAATATTGCCCTGAATGTGGCGCGGACGGCAGTCTGCCGCGGGGCTTCAGCCCCGCGATTGGCCCGCGGATGATTCAATGTACTTCCAACTCAGGACTTTATCCGAACATCGAAAAACCAATGGAATGTTTCCTGCTCACCAGTTGTGCGCGGTCCAGGCGAAATTCCAGAAGCGCATCCGGAGTCTGGTGCTCCATCCAAAAGCACTCGATCGGTCCGAATACCGTCTGTAGTTCTTTTGAAGTACAGGTGGGCAGATAAACCCTCAACACTCGCGGATCGTAGTAACGAAACACCATGCGCCTGTTATTGGGATCGCTCACCACCAGGAATCGGCGAAGGTGCCGTCTCAGCGCGTCCATCCGCGTGCCGGAACGGAGAAAAATACCCCAACTGTTCCCCCAGGCATGACGAATGAATTGGTGCGTGTCCCGATAATCGTAATCGAGCTGCACCAGATAGGGCGCCACCATCTCCAGGGACGGATGCAGGGATCCGCTGTACAAGCAGGAGTGTTCCAGGTGGCACTCCAGCAGCATGGAGAAGATGCGGCGGTCTCGCGCCGCGTCCACAATCATCCACACATCGCGCTCAAGGCCTTCGGGCCAAAAATATCCCTCGATTTGACTGAGCCATGGAAGGCGTTCAGCCGGCCCCATCGCCCCTCATGGTCCTTTCCTGTTCTGGAGGCACACCAGGCAAAACGGTGTTCCGCCGTCTGCCGCCGCGGCAAGCGTGGCCGCCTGCGCTGCGGCGTCGATATCGAAAGGAAAAACGGATTCATCCGTCTCCGCCGCTCTGGGCGGAGCGGAGGGCGTGCTCGGCCTGCTTGCCGGCAAAGGAAAAAGAGGTGAGGCGCTTGGAGCAGGCGCGGACGCCGCGGAGCGCACCGGTGGCCGGCTTTCCTGCGAAATCACAATCAAATGGTGGAAACGGAGCAATTGCGCCGCTTCTTCGAGTACATCGTGATCATTTAATCTCGCAGACGCGATTGACGGGTGCAGCGCCAGCAGGCTCCTGATCCTGAAAATGAAATCCGGATACTTCGAGTGCAGGCGGGCCAGCCAGAAAAGCGCCTCGTTCTTCGTGCGGAATTCGAGAACATGTCCGGCTCTCCGCCTGCTGGGCGCCCAGCAGAATTCGCACGTCCGAAAGCTGTCGTAGACAGTCACCCCTGAGCCCTCAAAGAATCAAATGACGCAAGAACGGGCGGCGTATTTTTGTTCTTGGTTAGGAAAATACTAACCGAAATTTGAAAAAACCGCAATGCCGGTTGTGGGCCGCACGGTCGCCCGGTTTCAGCGTTCGCCGATCTGCTCTACGGTTTCGTGCAGACGAAATTCGCGGCGTCGTCGATGCTTCCGGTGCCCTTATATTGAGCCACCTGCGGATAGGGACACCAGGGACGGGTGCGGTCCACCTGATCGCCGGTCTTGTGCGAGGCAACGATCCGCTCCGGCGCCTTGCCTTGTTCCACCCACTGCTCCAGGGGAGTGACCATATCAAAGAGGTTGGGCCCGTCGCCCCCGCTGCAGTGGCCCATCCCCGGTGCCATGAAAAGCCGGATCGACGCCTCCGTTTTCTCCGCGCCGCCGAGCCTGGAAACGACGCTGTTGTAATAGTTGACGCTGTTCCGCGGAGCGATCAGGTTATCGCTCCAGCCGTGATACAGAATCAGTTTGCCGCCCCGCGAGACAAACTTCTGGAGATTCGGATCCACCGCCTTAAGCACCGAATCGTGATCGAGTCTTTCGGCTAGGGCGACGTCCTTCTCAATATCGAAGCTGCGAAAATCCCACTCCGGATCCTTGTGTACCACGTAGCGAAAATAGTCGTTCGAGATGGGAAAGGGCGCGGGACCGGTGAAGGCCCCCCAACCTGGCTCGCTGCCGGGCTCCAGCCCCGGAAAGATCTCCCGGCGGGTCCGCGGGTTGGCAAACGGGCCATACACCGTTTTCGCCGCCGCCACCTGCGCGCTGGTGAGACAGCTTTCCTCCTCCGGTCCTTTGCATACGAGCACGGCCGGATCGAAATGGCACTTGGTGGGATCGTCGATCAGACTGTCCTTCACGCCGTCCACCGCGTCGCAGGCCTCCACTGCCGCCTTGTGGAGTCGGGCGAGCTTGGCGGACGGGATCCGGCTGGCGGGATCTTTGAGCATCGCCACGCTGCTCATCATGTCCGCGGAGAGCAGCGCCACCCAGTTGTTGGCGGGAGCGCCGGCGATGATGCCGTCATAGTCCTCCGGATATTTCTGAGCTTCCTTCAGCCCCTGCTTGCCCCCGGAAGAACAGCCGTTCCAATACGAGAACCTGGGGCCGCTGCCGTAAAACGCGGTGAGGATCGTCTTGGCCTTGACGGTCATCTCGTGCTCGGACCGATACCCGAAATCGATCAGCTTTTCCGGATGGCCGAAAGCAAATTGCGCGCTGCCGCCGCTGTGGCCTGTGTCGGTGGAAGCGGATGCGTAGCCCCGTCTCAACGCGTTTGCCATGCCGCCGTAGTTGATGGCGCCGCTCCAGCCGCCGTTGCCTACCGCCTGAAACTTCCCGTTCCAGCCCGTTGCCGGCAGCCACACTTCGATCCGGATATCGGAATCCCGGCTCGGAGCAAGCGTTGCGGCAACGCGGCAGAATGCCGGCAGATCGCGGATCGGCTGCGATCCCGTAGGAGGAGTGAAGCCGCCGGCCGCAACCGGTTGAGCGAACGTGACCTTACCTTGGGCCAGGGGCAGGGAACCGAGGCCCTCGCAGGAACGGTCCGCGCCGAAGCACGGAACAACGGCAACCACCGCGAGCAGAATCCTCAGACAGCGACGCATGTGCAGATCCTTTCTCGAAGCGGTAGCATATCACGGCCGCTTCACGAGCTGCGCGCGTCCGCTAGGCTGTCGCAACCAGCAACTCCTCCGAGTTGTTGGGTGGACGGAGACCATCGGTCCTGCCGGAGAAATAGCGCTGGGCAAGAGCTGCCGCGGAGACGTGCTGGACATCTCGAAAGCCCGCTTCACGGGCCAGCGCGAGTATCTCCGCCGGCGTGAAGAAGCTGAGGAAGGGCGTACCGCTTGCTCGCGCCCCCGCCGCCGCGCGCTCCATTCCGGGACGCACCTCGGGATCTGAC
>CAZMRK010000446.1:0-3491 GCA_964568355.1 uncultured Solibacteraceae bacterium
GTTCGGCGCCCTCGAAGCCGTCAAAGACGATTGCCGGGATGCCCGCCGCACCGCCTTCCTCGAGTTCTGCCTCCAGGACCTCAGGCTCGCCGGCCGCGCCCTCCGCAAAAGCCCCGCCTACGCCTGTGCGGCCATGGCGACCCTCGCCCTCGGCATCGGCGCCAACACCGCCATCTTCCAGCTCCTGGACACGGTCTTTCTCCGCCCGCTCTCCGTTTCCGAGCCGCAGCAGCTCGTCACCATCCGGATCCGCGGCGGCACCTCGTTTGGAATCTCTGATGGCAACGACCGCCTCACGTTGCCGCTGTTCGAGGGCATTCGGGACCACCAGCAAAGCTTTTCGAGAGTGGCTGCTTGGGCGGAGGATGACGCACGCACGGGAATCGGCCCCGATACGCGCCAACTCCCGTTCGTTCTCGCCAGTGGTGATTTTTTTTCGATGCTCCGTCTTGCGCCCGCCGCCGGCCGCCTCTTCGATCGCTCCGATGACCAACCCGGCTGCGCCAGTCCGGGCATCGTACTCGCCTACGACTTCTGGCGCAGCGAGTTCGGCAGCCGGCCCTCGGCCATCGGCCAGCGCCTCACCGTGCTCGATCAGCCGCTCGAGATCATCGGCGTCGCTCCGCCCGCCTTCACCGGCCTCGAAGTCGGCCAGCGCTTCGATTTCATTCTTCCCCTTTGCGCTCAGGAGATCCTGCATCACGGCGATCAGCATTTCACCCGGCGCGATGTCTTCTGGCTGAATGTCATGGGCCGGCTGAAGCCGGGTTGGACCCTGGAGCAGGCCTCCGCGCAGCTTCTGGCAAGCAGCCCGGGCCTCTTTGCCGACACCGCGCCTTCCGGTTATAGCGCCAAGTCCATTGAGGACTACAAGCAGTTCCGCCTGGAAGGGACCCCCGGCGCCAGCGGTGTCAGCAACCTGCGCAGACAATACCGCACTTCTCTCTACCTGCTATTGGGCATCACCGCGCTCGTGCTCCTGATCGCCTGCGCCAATCTGGCCAACCTGATGCTCGCGCGCGCCTCGTCCCGCCGCCGCGAGTTTGCCGTGCGCGTCGCGCTGGGCGCCTCGGGTCCCCGCCTGCTGCGGCAGGTGCTCTCCGAAGGCCTACTGCTGGCCGCAGGCGGAGCCGCGGCCGGTTTCCTCTTGGCTCAGCTTCTCAGCCGGGGCATCCTCACCTTGCTGCAGACCAGCGGAGGCTTTCTCCATCTGGACCTCGCTCCGGATTGGCGCCTGCTGGCGTTTACCGCGGCGGTAGCCGTTACGGCCTGCCTCGCCTTCAGCTTGATGCCTGCCTGGAGCGTGCTGCGCACTCAACCCGGTGAAACCATCCACGCCGGTGGCAGGGGCCTTACCGCGGACCGCGGCCGCTTCTCCTTCCAGCGCGCCTTGATCGTCGTTCAGGTCGCCGTCTCGCTCGTGCTGGTCACCGGAGCGCTGTTCCTGGCGCGCAGTTTTCGCAACCTCATTACGCTCGATCCCGGTTTCCGCACCCACGGCATCCTGATTGCCGCGTTCGACCTGAGCCGCACCTCTCTTCCCGCTCCGCAGATCAAGCCCACCGTGGCGTCGCTCCTGGAAGAAGTTCGCGCCGTTCCGCAGGTGGAAGCGGCCGCCGCCACCACCAACATCATCGTCAACGGCGGCAGTTGGACCTTAGGTCTCACAGGCAGCCTTCAGGGGAATTCGAAGTTCACCTGGGTGAGCCCCGGTTACTTCGATACGGTGGAGATACCTATCCTCGCCGGCCGCGATTTCACCCGGGCAGACGTCGAGAACGGCCAGAAAGTGGCCATCGTGAATCAGACCTTCGTCCGCCGCTACTTCCCCGGCACGAATCCCATTGGAAAAACCTTCCGCTCCGCGAAAGAGCCCGGCTATCCGGAAGCCGAATACCAGATCGTCGGTATCTGCAAAGATACGCGCTATTCCGACCTGCGCGACACGCCCCCTCCACAAACCTATGCGCCGATCTCCCAGCACCCTTCATACGGCCCGTGGGCGGCGTTCTACATCCGGTCTGCGGCGCCTCTGAACCTGCTGGCGGATGAGATCAAGCGCCGGATCAACCGCTCGCGCCCCGGCGTCGGCACGGAGTTTCGCGTCTTTCAGGACGAAGTCCGCGATTCTCTCCAGCGCGAACGCCTGCTGGCCTCCCTCTCCGGCTTCTTCGGAGCCCTGGCCGCCATGCTCGCCGCCATCGGGCTCTATGGCGTGATCGCCTACATCGCCGTGCGCCGCCGCAACGAGATCGGCATCCGCATGGCCCTGGGAGCTACGCGCGCCGGCATCGTCGGGTTGTTCCTGCGAGAAGCCGCCCTGCTGGCCGCCGTCGGCGCCATCTTCGGCCTGGCCGGAGCGCTGCTGTTCGCCCGCGCCGCCCGGTCTCTGCTGTTCGGCTTCAGCGCCTACGATCCGCTCACCTACGGCGCCGCGGCCGCGCTGTTGGCGGCCGTCGTCGCCCTCGGCAGTTATCTCCCGGCGCGCCGTGCGGCCGGCCTCGATCCCCTGACGGCGCTCCACTACGAATAGCCCTCCGGCACAATGCCTTCGGATTCGGGCACAATAGTCTCTTCATGACCCCGAACCAGAAAATCGCACTCGTTACCGGCGCCGGCAGCGGCATCGGCCGCGCTTCCGCTCTCGCCCTGCAGGCCGCCGGCTACTCCGTGGTGCTGGCCGGCCGCCGCGCGGAGGAGCTCGAACGCACCATCTCGCTCGCCGCCGCAGGAGGCGGGCGCCTGCTGGCCGTCCCCACCGATGTCAGCCGCCCGGAGGAGGTCCGCGCCCTCTTCGCGACCACACGCGAGACCTTCGGCCGCCTGGACGTACTCTTCAACAACGCGGGCCGGGGCACGCCCGCCATTCCTATGGAAGATCTCACCGTAGAACAGTGGAACGCGGTGGTAGGGGTCAATCTGACCGGCGCATTCCTTTGCGCGCAGGAAGCCATCCGTATCATGAAGGCGCAGGACCCGCGCGGAGGCCGCATCATCAACAACGGCTCCATCTCCGCGCACGTACCGCGCCCCTATTCCGCCCCCTACACCGCTACCAAGCACGCCATCACCGGTCTCACCCGCAGCATCTCGCTCGATGGCCGCAAATACGACATCGCCTGCAGCCAGATCGATATCGGCAATGCCGCCACCGAGATGACCGAACGCATGACCGCCGGAGTCCCTCAGGCCGACGGCAGCACCATGGTCGAACCCCGCATGAATGTCCAGCACGTCGCCGACGCCGTCCTCTATATGGCCAACCTCCCCCTCGACGCCAACGTCCAGTTCATGACCCTGATGGCCACCAAAATGCCCTTCATCGGCCGCGGCTGAGGCCTTGCACCCCACTATCTGCGTGAATCGGCGTGCATCGGCGGTTCCATGGTTTTGACTGTCTTACGAAGTCTTCCCCAGCGCCGCCCGGTGCGCCCACACCTTCTCGAACGCCCGCGCGTACTGCTCGATCAGCTCCGGCGCCTCTCCGTGCA
>CAZMRK010000447.1:0-4084 GCA_964568355.1 uncultured Solibacteraceae bacterium
GCGGCCATCCCGGTCGTATCCACCACCATCGGCGCCGAAGGCCTGGAGATCGATCCGCCGCACAACATCCGCATCGCCGACACCCCGGCCGATTTCGCCGAAGCCTGCCTGCGCCTGCTAGACAACCCGGAAGAGCGCACCGCCGTAGCCCGCGCCGCGGTCGAAATGGTCCGCCGCCGCTTCTCCTGGGAAAACGCCGCCCGCTGCCTGGAAGACATCCTGGCTAGTTGCGGCTAATGCTCCACCCCCGCACTCGTCATTCCGGCCCTTCTCGACCCTCTCCCATCTCACACTTCGCTATTCTGGAATTGCCGCCCCAATGAGCGGAATTGCTGAAGATCGCAAACTGGAAATCCAGAAACAATTGGACCGGATTCTGTCGAGCGCTGCGTTCTCAGGCTCGGAACGGCACCGGCGCTTTCTAGGTTTTGTCGTCAACCAGGCTCTCAAGGGCGACACCGACAAGCTGAACGAGTTCGTTCTCGGCTTTGAAGTATTCAATAAGAACGAATCGTTCGATCCGCGGATCGACTCCATCGTCCGCGTCGAAGCCCGCCGGCTCCGCGATCGATTGAAGAAATACTACGAGGACGAAGGCCGCAACGATCCTATCGTCATCAGCCTGCGTCCCCGCAGCTTCGTGCCGGAATTCCAGGAGCCTTCCCCGGCACCCGCTCCAGCGGCCGCGCGCGCGGGTAGTCTCCGCGCCTGGCTCCCTTCGCACAAGCTGGCCGCGATCGTCATGGCCGCTGTGCTGTTCGGTTCTGCCGTCACTGCCGTTCTGCTCTCTCTCCGCTGGCGCAGGCCGTCGCCCCCACCGGCCGCCTCTATCCTCGTCTTGCCCTTTCAGAATCTGGCGCCGGCTCCGGGTCAGGAGGCACTTGGCGATGCCATCGCTGATGCGCTCATCACCGGTCTTGCCGGCGGTCCCGGCCTGCGCGTCATTTCCCGCGGTTCCGGCATCCAGTTCAAGGAGTCCGGCCGACCACCCTTTCCGTTCGCCACCGACCTCCATGTGGACTACATCGTGGAAGGCACCATCCAGGCCGATGCCGTCCGCGCGCGCATCTCCGCCAAGATGACCGACGTCCATACCCAGTCCTACGTCTGGGCGTCCACTCGCGAAACCAAATTGTCCGAGTTGCCGGAACTGGAACGCGAGATGACCACCGCGATCTCTTCGCGCATCCGCATTCCGCTGCCGCCCGATGCCGGTGAGCGCGTCGTGCGCCGCCGCCCGGCCAATTGGCAGGCCTATGCCGCGTTCCTCAAAGGACAGTACTACTGGTATCAACAGGAACCCGGCAATATCGAGAAGAGCATCGCTCTATTTGAGCAGGCCGCCCGCGACGACCCCAATTACGCACCCGCATGGGCATGGCTCGCCCAGGGTTACTATCTTCTGGCCCTTTTCCAGGACGGCCGCGACGCCGCCATCGTCGCCAAAGGAAGCGAGGCCACCCGCAAGGCGCTGGCGCTGGACGATACCCTCGCCGAAGCGCATGCCGCTGCCGGCACCAACGCAGCACTCGAATGGGACTGGAATACCGCCGGCCTCGAATTTCGCCGCGCCATCGAGCTCAACCCCGATTGGGCCCAGGGACACCTGCTTTACTCCATGATGTATCTCGTACCTGCCGGTCGAATGAGCGCCGCGGTCGGAGAAATGTTTCGCGCTCGCGAACTCGATCCGCTCACCAGGATCACGCGCGCCATGCTGGCCGAAGTCCTCTACTTCAACCGCGAATACACTCGTGCCATCGCCGAGTCCGAGGATCTGCGCAAACCTTCCACCCCCTCTCCGGATGACCGGCGCTATTTTCTCTCCCTCAGCCTTTCGGGACAAACCTCCCGCGCCCTCACCGAAATGCGCCGGACCATCTCCGCGGAAGACGACCGGTCCCCGGCTGTGGCCGTCCTCGGTTATCTCTTCGCCAGGAATGGCGACCTGAAGCAGGCAGCCGCCATCCGCAGTCGCTTGCTGAAAAATTCCACAGCCGGCCGGGTCTCGCCGCTTTCGATTGCCCTGGTCAGCGTTGGTTTGGGGGACAAGGACGAAGCCTTCCGACAGCTTCGCCTCGCGGTCGCCCATCGCATCCCGGCACTTCCACAGGCGATCGCCGACCCGGCCCTGGATCCCCTTCGCTCCGACCCCAGGTACACCGAGATTCTCCGGGGAGTCGGCCTGAAATCCAGCAACTAACCCCCCGCCCATCTTCCTCATCAAGCTCCATAAGATTATGAAAACAAGGCATCTGTCACGTGACATCACCTGTCTGTCTCCTGCTGTCTCTCACGTACGCACCCCCGCCCGCTTCACTCTGGAATCGAGAGATCGAAACTCATGAGACGATCAGCGATCCACTCATCCGTCGCGGCACTGGCAGCACTCCCGGCTCTGCTGCTGGCCGGCTGTGCCGCCCGTCTTCCTTATAAGGCTCCTGTCTCCTCCCCGCTATCGAAGACAGACCAATGGAAGACCCCGCCTGGAGGCGGGGCGGTCGCGAAACCGGCCGACGATGCGACTCTTTCCCGGTGGTGGTCGGCCCTGGACGACCCTATCCTGACATCCCTCGAAGAGCGCGCCATTCGCGGCAACCTCGACCTCCGGAAGGCCGAGGCAAGGATCCGGCAGGCCCGCGCTCAAAGAAATGCCGTGGCAACCGAAAAGAACCCGACGGTGACCGCCGGCGGTGCCGCCACCGTCAGTCGTACCAGCACCCGGGCCGGCGGCGACCTCGGCCAGGCATACACCGACGCCCTCGATGCCAGTTGGGAGCTCGACTTCTTCGGACGCATTCGCGGTTCCATCGACGCCTACAGCGCGGACCTGGCCGCCGCCCAGGAAGACCTCCGCGATACCCTGGTCGCCCTCACCGCCGAGGTGGCTCTCAACTACGTCGACGTGCGCTCCTATCAATCCCAGATCGCGATAACCCAGGCCAACCTGGCGGCCCAGCAGGAAACTTACGAACTGACGGTCGCCCGCTATGAAAGCGGCCTCGCTACCGAACTCGATGCCGAGCAGGCCAGGCTGACGGTGGAATCCACCCGCGCCGGGATTCCGTCCCTGGAAATCGCCCGGGAAACGGCTGCCAACAACATCGCCGTGCTGCTTGGCGAAAAACCCGGCGCCGTGGATGCCGAACTCGCCGCCGTTCAGCCGGTGCCGAAGGTTCCGGCGGAAATCGCGGTGGGCATGCCGGCCGATCTGCTGCGCCGCCGCCCCGATATTCGCAGCGCGGAACGCCAGGTGGCCGCACAGACCGCGCGGGTAGGAGTGGCGGCGGCCGATCTGAAGCCCACCTTCTCGCTCTCCGGCAACTTCGGCCTGAATTCCACGACACTGCTCAACCTGGTGACGCCGTCCGTTCTGGCATCCAGCCTCGCCGGCTCCTTCCAGCACACGGTCTTCAATCGCGGCAAAATCCGCGAGCAGATCAACGTGCAGAACGCCGTGCTGGACCAGGACGTGGCAGCTTACGAAAGCACGGTTCTGGCCGCGATCCAGGACGTCGAAAATGCCCTCAACTCCTTCGCCCGGGAACAGGTACGCAGGAAATCGCTGGCCGAAGCCGAAACCGCCGCGGAACGCGCCGCCGCCATGTCCCGCACGCTCTACCTCGCCGGCCTGAAGGACTTCCTGACTGTGCTCGATGCCCAGCGCTCCCTGCTGACCCTGCAAAACCAGTTGGCGCAGAGCGATGCCGCGATCACCGCCGACCTCATCCGCCTCTACAAGGCGCTCGGCGGGGGCTGGAGCTAATTGGCCGGCCATAGGCAGGAGACCACAACCATGACAACCGCAACAACCGATATCGCTGAAAATCTGGGCGTCTCCCCAGGCCGGCATCGCTGGAAAAAACTCGCCGGCTGGCTGATCGTACTGCTCCTCGCCGGAGCCGGCGGTTTCGCCGCCTTCAGCAGGTGGAACGCAGCCGCCGCGCAATCGCCCATACACTACCGCACCGAGGACGCGCGCATCGGCGACCTTACCGTTACCGTCACCGCCACCGGCCAGCTCCAGCCCACCCGCGACGTCAGTGTCGGCAGTGAAGTCTCGGGCATCATCGATTCGGTCGAG
>CAZMRK010000448.1:0-4625 GCA_964568355.1 uncultured Solibacteraceae bacterium
GAAACAAGGGCTCGGAAAAGGCCTCCTGGTACCATTGCAAGGTCAATCCATCGACCGGAAGGCTGAGCCGCGGCGAGGCGGCAAACGAGAACAGCACAGTCACTGCAACGGGCGCGAACAGGTAGAAAAGAACCGCGGCAACATAACCACGCGCCAACATGCCCCTGCCTATCACCGAGCCCTCCTCATGAATCTGGGCAACTCGGCAACAGCCAGATACACCAGCATGCTCGCGCCGAGGGCAAGAAACGCCAGAGCGGCTCCCAGCGGCCAGTTTGAACCGATGCCGCGAAATTGATCGGCAATGACGTTACCAACCATTACTCCTTGTGTGCCGCCTACGAGCGAAGGAACCACGAAATCGCCGGCCGCAAGCAGGAAGGTCAGGGCAAAGGCTACTTTGATGCCTGGGAGCGCCATGGGGACGAGAATTCGCAAGTGAACGTGCCGGGCCCTGGAACCGAGATCTCGGGCCGCCTCGACATGCTCTGAGGAGATGTTCACCATCGACGAGAAGATGGGCAGCACAGCAAGCGGTAAGAGGAGCCCGGCGAGAGTCAACAGCACCGCCGGACTGCTATACATGAGCGACCGGAGCGGTTCCTGGATCACTCCCAGTTGCAGCAGGAAGGAGTTCAGGATACCTTCTCTGCCAAGAATCGTACGCCACGCATAGATGCGCACCAGGTAGCCGCTAAACAGCGAGAGTAGGGCAAGGTCCACGAGGAGTTGCGCGCGCCTTGGAAACGTGAAGCGCAGCAGATAGCAGAATATGTAAGCCGCCGGGGTCACGATGCATGCAGTGCCGAAACCGACGGTGATGGCGCGCAGGAGTACCGTCCGGTACAACCCGGAACTGAGGCTCTCTGTGTAGCTGGAGAGCGTGAAGGCTGGAACAACGTCGAAGCCCCGCATGCTCCAGAAGCTCATCAGCAAAAGAGTGGAGAGGGGGATGACAAAGAAGACGGCGTAGAAGGCGGCCACGGGACCGACCTGTCGCGCAACTGCCATGCGGCGTCCCGGCACCAACCCTGTCAACTCAGCCTGAACCTTTCCCAAGCTTGATTCCACTTCGGCGCGCCCACAATTTCGCCTTCATCCTGCTGAGGAGGGATGACGATTTGCGTGTTCAGGACACCTCCGTCCGGCTGGCGGACGATCTCGTACCGGTGCAGCCTCCTTGCCTTTTCGTCCATCAGGGGTGGCGCCTTCTCGATGGTCGCGCCGGAGCCGAGTTCGGACCCCAGGGCGGCATTGGATTGCGGCTGCATCATGAAATCGATGAAGGCATAGGCATTCTCGACGTTCGGCGCATCGAGAGCAATGGCATACGAATCGCACCAGAAGAATGTTCCGTCTTCCGCCGGGGAAGCCGCTACTAATTCCACGCCTTTCCGGGCGGCGATGACCGTCTGAAATGCCCAACCGCCGATACCGATGGAGGCATCGCCGCGGACAATGACGTCTGCCATATCGCCCAAGGACGCGCCGAATGCCACGACATTCGGCTTGACCGCGAGCATCGCCTCTACTACTCGATCCAATTGCTTTTGTGTCAGCCGGTGCGGCTGCGGCATACCCAGAGAAACAGCGAACAGCCAGAGGTTGGTGTACGGGTCATTGAGGAGAACCAGTTCTCCCCGATATTTCGCGTGGGCAAAATCGGTGTACTTTGGCGGTACGCCATTCCACTTTTTCGGGTTGTAGATACAGGGCTCGTCTCCCCAGATCAGCGGGATCGCATACGTCTTGCCGTCTCGGGCGCACCACGGGGCGTTGCGAAAAGCCGGGAAAAGGCCCTGTGCGTTCGGTATACGGCTCATGTCCAGGGGCATCAGGAATTCAGTACCCGAAGCCAGGACTGCTCGCAGGAAATCCTTGTTCAGGGCGACAATGTCCATCGCACCTCGTCCCCCGGTGCGGAAGCGCGTAAGAGCCTCATCGGCAGAGCCCTGAAACGTTGCCTGCATCCGGATGCCGCGCGACTCCAGGAAGCCCTTGGCCACGTTTCTACCTTCCTCGCCATCGTAACCGAAGAAGTTCAGGACGCCTTCAGTCTTATGGCCACTATCCGGTCCGGAGCGGCGGCATCCGGCAGTTAGCAATGCGGCGCCCGATGCGCATTTCAGGAAGTCTCTGCGCCTCATGACGGATTCACACTTCTCCCCTCGCACATCATCAGAGTTTATCCTGCGAACTGCCGCAGCAGCCACCGGCAGTTCAAGACTTTTTCCACCAGGTCGAGGGGGAGATAGAAGTACTGGCACGAGGGCTCGAATCCGATGCGCGAATCTTCTAGTACCAGTGTGTAGAGCTCACGTGCCAGGGAGATCTCGGATTCAAGAAGCCCTCTGATTTCCTTGCGCAACTCCCGCTGCCGTTGCGTACTCAGGTTGGCTGCAGGTTCGTTGAGAGCATTCCGGGCCAGCACGAAACGAGTCTGATTGGCAACCGATTGGAAATGGATGGCCGCGGCGCGGGCGTATCGCAGGTCCGCGGCCACGTCGCTTCTTCGCGCCGCCGGAGCCCCCTCGACAGCCTTCTGCAGTTCTGTCATCGCTCCATCCCAGCCTTTGGCCACCTTTTCGAATTGCGAGGCCAACACTTCGCCGGGATAGGGCCCTCGCCAACGGTCCAGATCGTCGTAAGGCAGGCCCCACATCGTAGCGTGATACCCAGTCTTGCCGGGATACAGCAAATTGGCTGGCCCCATTTGCACCGGGGAGGTGTACACAACGCTTACGTGAAACGGATATTCCCGAAACGCCTCGCTCATCCGGGTCCACGCCGTACGGGCATGTGGCGCACCGGCACTGCCGAAGCGCTTCCGTGCCAGCGCATCCAGCGCCGCGGCGGCATCCAGCCGGGGCGTTGCTGCGAGCTTCTGTGCAACCTGGAAATTCGGTGATGGATAACCGCCCATGGTCCAGCCGATGAGCACGCCGTCCAGTCGCGCTGGCCTCAACTTTTCCAGGTGTTCTGCCACCAGGTCCAGCACCGGGAGATATGGAACGCTCGCAATCTCACACGTATTGTTGAACTGGACCTCCGCGGCGGTCTTCAGGCCCGCTGCCCTCGCAGCGCTCCAGTGCATGCTCGCCCGCGGGCCCGGCCCCACCGCCGAGATCGCATATTCGCTCACCGTGCTCTTGACTCGGCCGCGCTCGATAGGCATCGACCATTCGCTCACGGACATCAGCCAGATGCGTTGCGGCAAGCGGGCAATGATCTCGCGCGCATCGCCGTGTCCCTTCCACCCCCAGTCCGACACAATCACTCGCGCTTCCGGTTTGCTCCGGTGAACGCCTTCCTCGATCGCTGTCACCACTTCCGCGATGATCTCGCTATCGGTGCGATGCTTACAGCGCGGACAGTCCTTCCAGTGCTGGTGAGAAGCGCAATTGGTCAGGTTTTCTGAAGCCGTGATGGCGTATACCCCAGCAAGTCCAGGAGCGGCGGAAAAGATGTGCGCCAGAGCCGCGCTCATCCATTTTCGAACCGCCGGCTGCGAGGTGCACAAGGCCGTCAGTTCCTCTTCGCGCACACCCGCCAGTTCCGGCCGTAGACGGAAGAAGGAGTGCGGCATGGCGCGCGGCTCGTTCATATAGAGATACACCCCGATACCGTATCGGGATGCTCGTTCGACAAAGGACCGCAGATTTGCCAGGCGGCGCTCCGAGTCGGATCCGAACTCCGGAAATACACTTCCGCCCGGAGCCAGATCGCGCAGCACCACATGGAGCCACACTCCGTTCACACCAACTGACGACAACCGTTGCAGCAACCCGTCGGGATAAGGATTCAGTTCGGGATTAGACAGCGGGTCGCCGTAGAGCGCCAGGTACGAGTAGACCAGCCGCAGCGGGGAGGATGCGATCTCGCCGTGACCGCCGGATGCCGCCATAGGGGCGCTCAACTGACGAACGAAATCGAAGCGCGGTTCGGCCGGCCGGCGCAGGCTCCCCCCGAACTCCTGCCTTACGATGCGGCGAATCTCGGCAGTTCGGCGCTTTGCCGCCTGATCCGGTGCCTTATATCGCAGAGGCTCACAGCGCGGTTTCAGGCGGCCGAGCTTCACCCAGAGAAAATCATCTTCGTTGAGCAGGTAAGCCAGCCGTTCGGGCGTCATCTCCACAAGCTGCAGCAACTGTTCATACGGCAGCAGGTGCCAGTTTCGGCGAATCAGCGTAATATAGCCGCGTACTCGCATCTCCGGCGGAACCATCGCCGCTGCGGGCAGTCCCATCGACACCGCAATTGCCGTAATCTGGTCTGGGGTCGCGCCGACGATCCTGGCAAGTTTGGCCGGCTCGACAGCATCCCAATTCCGCCAGACGAATTCATGCAAGCGGTCGGGGAAGTGACCGCTGACGAGGGCGGACGGCGCTGTGCCCTCCGGTAATATCTTCTCCTGCGCGGGCAAGTGCGCCGTCAAACCAGCAAAAAGGCAGGCGGCAAGCAGATAAGGCTGAAACCGCGATATTCTCATTCCCTTTCGAACCAGCCCGAGCATCGTTTCCTTCGCAGTGGCGCCATTAATTCTCCACAGTTTACCGAAGCAGATTCAGCTTCGCCCGGGGAGAGTGCCGATTGCTAGTGCTGTGACCGGATAATTTCGTTTGTCC
>CAZMRK010000449.1:0-7772 GCA_964568355.1 uncultured Solibacteraceae bacterium
CCCATTGTGCTATCTGGTAAGATCGAGACGCGAGCCGACGCCCAGCAGACTTCATACGCTTCCGAATCCGTGCTGGTCCGCGTGAAGCCCAAGACCGAAGTCGCTGGCAGGATGGCCCAATCGGCGATGGCGGGGTCATCAGCGAAAAGATAATCCATGTCCGATCATTCGCTACTCACAGAAGCTCTCCAGGCAGGCGAGGGCGTCGTCAGACTTGCGCCTTGCTGGGTGCCGCGCTCATTCCTGATGCCCGGCGGCCGGTTGAAATTGGATCCTCGGGATCTGTACGCGCTGGGCGCGCACCGGGGCGGTATTGACGAGCGCTGGTTTTCCTCCACCACCAACGCCGATAACGGCCCGGGAACTCCGGCGGATGAAGGTCTCAGCTACATCGACTTCCAGGGCAAGCGGGTGCTACTCAAAACCGCTATCGAGATTCTGGGCGACCAGTTCCTGGGCGCCGACGTGATGGCGGCGCAGGGCGGCTGGAACGTGCTCTGCAAGTTTTTCGATAACCTGGGTCCTATTCCGCACCACATGCACCAGATGGAGGAGCATGCCCGGCGGGTGGGCCGCAAAGGCAAACCCGAGGCCTACTACTTCCCTCCCCAGTACAACTTCAAAGAGAACAATTTTCCCTATACGTTCATGGGGCTGGAGCCGGGCACGACCAAGGACGAGGTGCGCGCGTGCCTGGAGCGCTGGAACCAGGGTGACAACGGCATCCTTTACCTGGCCAAGGCCTATAAGCTGCAACCTGGCACGGGATGGCAGATCGATGCCGGTGTGCTGCACGCGCCGGGTTCGCTGGTGACCTATGAGCCGCAGGTGAACTCGGATGTCTTTGGCATGTTCCAGTCGATGGTGGAAGGCCGCGCGGTGCCGTGGGACCTGCTGGTGAAAGATGTTCCACCGGAATTGCATCACGACCTGGATTACATTGTCAGCATGTTGGACTGGGACGCCAATGTGGATCCGGAGTTTGCCAAGCATCGCCTGTTCCGCCCCAAGGCGGTGCGGGCGGAGGCCGAGATGGCGGAATGCGGATATTCGGAGAAATGGGTGACCTATTCCACCTCGCATTACTCGGCCAAAGAACTGACGGTATTTCCCGGACGAAGCGCGGTGATACACGACGCCGCGGCCTACGGCGTGATCGTGGTGCAGGGCTGGGGTTCGCTGGGCAAATTGGAAGCCGAGACGCCGTCGTTGATCCGCTACGGGCAGATGACCAAGGACGAATTCTTCGTGTCGGCCGCGGCCGCGCAGCGGGGGCTGAAAATCGTCAATCGCAGCGACAAAGAAAACCTGGTCATGCTGAAACACTTCGGTCCGGAGAATCCGGATGCGCGGGGGCTCAAGAAATGAAGTTCGGCGTAAATACCTTCATCTGGACCGCGAATTTCGACCGTTCCAACCTGCCGCTGTTGCCGCGCATCAAGGCGGCAGGTTTCGACGGTGTAGAGGTGCCGCTGTTCCAGCCAGCGCAGTTTGCCGCGGCGGATATCCGGCGGGGGCTGGCGGACAACGGCCTGGAGTGCACCATCTGTTCGGTGCTCACCGGCGGCATGAACGTCATCTCGGCCGATGCTGCCGTGCGGCAGAAGACGAGGGTCCACCTGGAGGACTGCGTGAAGGCCGCGGCGGAGGTGGGGGCCAAGATCATCGCCGGGCCGCTCTATTCGCCGGTAGGCTTGATGACCGGCTCGCGGCGTACCCAGGACGAATGGAAGTGGGCTGTGGAGTGTTATCAATCGCTGGGGCCAGTGCTGGAGAGGCACGGCGTGACCATCGCGCTCGAACCGCTGAATCGCTTCGAAACCTACTTTCTGAATACGGCGGCCGATGCGGTGGCGTTGTGCGACCAGATCGGGCATCCGAACGTAGGCATTCTGTTCGACACGTTCCACGCCAATATCGAGGAGAAAGATATTGCGGCGGGGTACCGGACCGCGGCGAAGCACTTGAAACACGTCCACACCTGCGAGAACGACCGGGGGATTCCCGGGTCGGGCCACGTGGAGTGGGCGGCTGTCTTCCAGGCGTTGCGGGATATCGGCTATGACGGGTGGCTGACCATCGAGAGCTTCGGCTTTTCGCTGGGCGAACTCTCGGCGGCGGCCTCGATCTGGCGGGACATCGCCCCCACGCCGGAAGCGATCGCCTTTGAAGGCGTGAAGTTTCTGAAGCAGAATATGGCCGCCAAGGCCCGCGCCTGACGCGCCGGCGCAGGGAGGCGGTCAGTCCACGATCTTTCCGTCGCGCATATGCACGATCCGGTGGCCGTAGGCAGCGGCTTCCGGATTGTGCGTGATCATGAGGATGGTCTGTCCAAGGCGCTGATTGAGGTCGCGCAGGACTTCGAGGACCACTGTGGAGTTCTGCGTATCGAGGTTGCCGGTGGGTTCGTCGGCCAGCAGAATCGCGGGGTGGTTGACGATCGCGCGAGCAATGGCCACACGCTGCTGCTCGCCGCCGGAAAGCGCGGCGGGCTTATGATCCAGGCGGGAAGCAATGCCCAGCAGTTTCAGGACTTCCTCGAATTTGGCGTCCGGCTGATGATTCTGCCCGGCGATGTAGCGGGCGACGGCGATGTTGTCGCGGGCCGTCAGGTTCGGCAGCAGGTTGAACTTCTGAAAGACGAAACTGACCGTGGTCTTTCGCAGCTTGGTGCGCCCCGCGTCGGACATGGCGGCAACATCCAGATTGCCCACCCGGACGGTACCGGAGGTGGGCGGGGTCAGGCCACCGACGATGTGGAACAGAGTGGACTTCCCCGAGCCGGAGGGTCCGATGATCGATAGAAATTCTCCTGGCGGCACATCGAGATCCACGCCGCGCAAAGCGGGGACGTCCACCCTTCCCACGCGGTAGGTTTTGTACAGGTCGCGGATCTGGATAATGGGATCACTCATAGGCCAGCGCCTCGATGGGATCCTGGCGGGCGGCGCTCAGCCCGGGATACATGGCGCCAAGAGTGACCCCGATCAGCGTGATGCCGCCGGCGATGGGCCACCAGTGCGGCACGATAGCTTGGGAGAGAGAGGCGGGATAAAGGGTCAGAATCAGCCAGCGCGCGCCGTAGCTGAACAAGATGCCCAGGATGGTGCCGGCGATCCCCATGACGATGGCCTCGGCCAGGATGATTTGCAGGATGAACCAGCGCGAGGCGCCCAGCGATTTGAGAATGCCGATTTCGCGGGTGCGCTGGAGGACGGCCATATACATAGAAAGCAGGACGACCGCAAAGCCGATGACCACGCCGATGCCAACCATCACGTTGATGAAATTACGGAGGGCACCGCCCTGGACGTTGTTGACGGTGAGCAGCGAGGTGAACTCGGCCACGGAATAGATCTGGTAGTCTCCCATTCTTTTTTTCAAAGAGGAGATCACGAGCGGAATATTTGCGGGATCGTCCACCTTGAGGAAGACCTGGCTGATTTTGCCGGTATTGCTGGATAGTGTCTGTACTACGTGCATCGGCAGGAAAATGTGGGAAAGCTTGCCGGGTTCCACGATGCCGGCAACATGCCAATTGTGATTGAGCAAATTGATCGTGTCGCCTGCCCGGACTTTGTTTTGTTGCGCGTAAGGTTCGTCGAGGATAATGTCGTCCGGCCGCTGGAAGGGGCCACCCTGCACGTATCGAAATCCACCGCTCATGCGATTGAAGCTGTCCATATCGATGCCGGCTACGTAGGTGGTGCTGGAGATCGGATGGTTGATCATGCCCATAGAGGCTTTTACGTGAGGTTCATGACCGGGCCCTAAGACTTCCACCATCTTCTCGGGAAGTGGAGCCCCACTCAGGGTCAGGACCGAACTGCCGGGCGGACGGACCCAGATATCGGCGCCGACCCCTTCGGCGCGGCGGGCGGAATCGGCGAGCATGCCTTCGCTCAGCCCCACCAGGGTGAGGATCAAAGTCACGGGAATGGCGATGAGGAACGTGCTCAACGCACTCCGCATGGGCTTGTGCTTCAAATTCTCCAGTACCAGCTTGGCGATCACTTTTTGCCTTTTCTTCCCTTTGGCTTGGGGGCGGGCGGCGGGGCTGGCTGCGGCGTTGCCGGAGCCTTTTCTCCCAGTACCTGCAATACGGTTCCTTCCGGTTGGGCCAGGGCGAACTTGTCGTCCGTGAGACCCTTGTTCATATCCATCTTAACGACTGTGAGGACCACCGCGTATTCGTCTTTCGGACGATTGATTTCAATGTGCTTGGGGAAGGGCACCCCATCGTACAACTGCCATTGGGTGTAGCGGGCATCGGTGAGAATATTCCCGTTCGGGTCGAACACCAGTTGGCGTACCAGGGAGAGGTTCACCCGGTCAAACCAGACCTGGCGGGCCAGCAGGAGACCTCCTTCGGGCGTCTGGCGCAGATAGTGGACGATGTAGACGGCGTTGTTTTCGTCGGTGAAGTTCTCGAGGACGGTCTTTTCCCGGGCGGCGGCATCCAACGGACGGACGAGCATGGCTTCCAGAAAGTGCTGCGGCCGCAGGTTTTCCATCTTGTTGGGAGAGTGGGTGGCCAGATCGTTGCGGCCCGTGACGAAGCGGTTCTTGGCGGGGATATGAAGGCGGAACTCGGTTCCGTTGGACACCATGTCGAAGGCTTTGGCGCGGACCACGGGGTAGAGGCCGATGATCCGGATGTCGGCCGGTTTGCGAAACAGGATGTAGCCGCGAACATCTTTGTATTCTGTGATTTTGCTTTTCTCCGCGCTGCCCAGGGCGGGCACCATATCGACGGTGGCGCTGAAATCGTGGATGCGCTCGTACTGTTCGGAGATGCGCTGCAGCAGGGCCTTTGCGTCGGCGACCGCCAGCGTCTGCGTGGTCTTCTGGCCATTCCGCGTGATCAGGCGGCGCCGCGCCAGGCACGACGAAAGCCCCAAAACCATCAGGCAGCACAAGAAGATACGCGCCGGTACAAGCCTGAAGCACATTGTTTCATTGTAGGCAGCGGCCGAAGTTGGCTGTCAAACCAGGACGTGTATGTTATAGTAAGAAAGACCCTACCTTGTGGGCCTGTGGCGCAGTTGGGAGCGCGCTTCCATGGCATGGAAGAGGTCGAGAGTTCGAATCTCTCCAGGTCCACCAAATTCAAACGCGCCCGATTCCAACCGGCCTGGGAGCTTATACCGAAGGCTGATATTCTCCCGGAACCTCACGAAAGCCGATCGCCAGCCGGTTCCAGCCGTTAATCGCGACAATCGCCAGAGTCAGGTTGACCAGTTCCTCCTCTGTGAAGCGCGTCCGCACTTCGTCATAAACCGCGTCCGGTGCATGCCCGTCGCTAATCCGCGTGATCGCCTCGGTCCAGTCCAGAGCGGCACGCTCCCGATCCGTGAAGAACGGAGTTTCGCGCCACGCGCTCAGGGCATAGAGGCGCTGTTCGCTCTCTCCTTTGGCACGGGCATCCTTGCTGTGCATATCGAGGCAGTAGGCGCATCCGTTGATTTGCGATGCCCGAAACCGGACCAGTTCCAGTAGAGATGGTTCCAGGCGCGAAGACTTTGCGACATAAGATTCCAATGCCAACATGGCGTGAATGGCCGCCGGCGCGGCCTTTTGAGCGTCCAAACGACGTTGCATCTGATCGATCCTCCACTTCCAAGAATAGGGTCCATGTGGATCATAAGGAAGATCCATAATTGAAATCTGGAGTAGTCCACATGGCGAAGGCGGAAACGTTTCAGGATCTCGCGCTCGGGGCGCCGCAGGATGGTCAGGAGCTATGGCGCTGGCTCTACTCGGAGATTCGCGGAGCGATTCTCGACGGCCGCCTGAAGCGCGGCTCGCGACTCCCTTCGACCCGCTCCCTGGCGAGTCAATATGGACTCTCTCGAGGGACCGTCACTGCAGCCTTCGATCAACTGCGCGAGGAAGGTTACACGTTCACCGGCATCGGATCCGGCACTTTCGTTGCATCGGGGCTACCGGACGACTCGATGACAGCGCGCCGGGAACGCCGCGTCGCCGACCTGCCGCAATCGCATGCCTCGTTGTCGCGGCAGGGACGGGCCATGATCGAGGGCATACGCTTGCTTCCGGCATCGCAGTCCATTGGCAAGGCGTTTCGTAACTACGAGCCTGCGAT
Source organism: uncultured Solibacteraceae bacterium (assembly GCA_964568355.1). GTDB lineage: Bacteria > Acidobacteriota > Terriglobia > Bryobacterales > Bryobacteraceae > JAJPJX01. The sequence continues at coordinate 6,107 of CAZMRK010000449.1, forward strand.
CGATCTGTTTCCCATGAATCTCTGGTCTCGCATTGCGGGCAGAGTATTGCGCCGCGCGCCCAGAACGCTCTACGGACAGGGCAACGTGGGAGGATTCGAGCCGCTGCGGAAAGCGATTGCGGAGTATCTGGGCACAGCCCGCGGCGTGCAATGCCACGCGGATCAGATCCTCATCACGTCCGGCGCCCAGCAGGCTTTGGACTTGACCTCTCGCCTCCTGATCGATCCGGGCGATCCGGCATGGGTCGAAGACCCCTGCTATTCCGGCGCGCGGGCCACCCTGCACGCTGCCGGCGCGGACATTATTCCAGTTCCCGTGGACGGACAAGGCTTGAATATTGCTTCCATGCGAAAATCGACGCGCGCGGCCAAGGTAATCTACACTACGCCGGCAAACCAGTTCCCGTTAGGAGTCACATTGTCCCTCGAACGTCGCCTGGCCCTGCTAAAGGCGGCAACTGCAGCGGGCGCCTGGATCATCGAGGATGAGTACGATGCCGAGTATCGCTACTTTGGGCGCCCCGTTGCGGCCCTGCACAGCCTGGACCACTCCGGTTCGATCATCTACATTGGCACCTTCACCAAGATGCTGTTCAACGCCCTGCGATTGGGTTTCGTGGTGGTCCCCGACCGCCTCGTCGACGCGTTCCGGATGCTGAGGAGCTTCGTCGACCGGCACCCTCCGACTCTCGACCAGGCGGTTCTCGCGGAGTTCATCCTGGACGGGCACTTTGGACATCATGTGCGGCGCATGCGGCAGACCTACCGCGAACGAATGTCGGTTCTGAAAGAGGCGGCCGAGCGGCATCTGAAAGGAGCGCTGGATGTGGTCGAGGCAGCGGCCGGAATGCGGACTGTCGCGTGGGTCAAGATGGATTCGGTCGACCTCCCGGTTGCGGAGCGTGCTATGTCTCTGGGCCTCGAATTGAGCGCGCTGTCGCAATTCACGATTCGCTACCCGCAGCCTCCGGCTTTGATTCTCGGGTTTGCCGGATGCAGCAAGAATGAAATCATACGAGGAGTAAATGTCCTGGCTGAGGCCGTAGACCAAAAGCGGTCCCGCACTGGCGCGCCTCTAAGCGCCCTGCCGGCCCGGCGCCGGCCGGGCGGTCCGCTTGCCTAGCGCCCCGATTCAGAGACCGGACCTCTGCGCCAGCACTTCTGCCAGAACGGGCTCCGGAGCCGATACGGGCTTGTGGGGGCGTCGCCGGGCCTTCCAGCGCAGCCAGGCGACCGAGAGCAGAACCATCAGCCCGACAATCCCCATCGTTACGGCCGATGTCTGGGGGATCGTCAGCGCTTTCTTCCAGTGCCGCAACAGCCAGCCGTATACCAGAATGACGTGCACCCAGTAAACCAGCAGTGACGTCTTGCCGAGGCTCTGCACGAAGCTCCAGCCCGTGCCGGCAACGTATTCGGTCCAGAGATAGGCGCCGGCGAGGATCACCAGGATAATGCCCAACCGGATGATGATGAGCGACGGGCTATCCAGCCAGAACTGGGACTTGGCATAAAGCGAATAAGGGATATTGGAGAAATATTGTCCCACCAGAATCAAGCCGAATCCGGCGATTAGCGACCATTGCAAGCTGGTTTCCACTCTTCCGGGAGCCAGACGCCGTAGGGTAGTCCCCGCAGCCAGCCCGAAGGCCAGATAAGAGGCCCA
>CAZMRK010000450.1:0-6661 GCA_964568355.1 uncultured Solibacteraceae bacterium
GTGGGACTTTACTGGAGGCTGGTGACGACGACGCGGGGGTCCCTGACTGCCGGCGCCAACCTGTTCGCGATGCACTACGAGAAGAATCTGCGCTACTTCACGCTGGGGCACGGAGGTTATTTCAGCCCGCAGAGATTTGTCTTGCTGGGGGTTCCGGTGAGCTGGACGGGCACGTGGAAGCATCTGCAATACGTGGCGAATACTACGATCGGCTCGCAGTCCTTCTCCGAAAACAGCTCCCCTTATTTCCCCACGGCTCCCGGTATTCAAAGCCAGACGGGACCTTTCTATCCCAGGTACTCGAGTTCCGGCACCAACTACAACGCAGATTTCCGCCTGGCATATCAGGTTTCGCCCAACTGGTATGTGGGAGGCTTCTACAATGCCAATAACGCCCGGTTCTACACGCTTCAGACGGTCGGCTTCACGGTGAGGTACTCCCTGCAGTCCCGGCCGCTGGACACCGAGTTCAGCGTACCTTCTATCCCTGATTGGAGAGGCAGGCAACTGTTCGGTCTTCCGTAACCGGCCGGGCAGATGCGCTCCATGAGACCCTGCGCACGAATTTGGGCGACCTCCACGGCTGGTGTGGTGATGTTGCTATTGGCGAATACGGCGGCCGGGCAGAGCCAGTTATCGTGCCAGCGAATCGACACGCCGGTCAATGTACGGGCTGAAGGGACTACGGAGTTGCTCGGGGATATCGTGCTGAATTGCACCGGGGGATCGCCGGCGGCGCCGGGGCAATTGCTGCCGACCTTCGAATTTCTGGTCAGCTTCACGGTTCCGTTTACCAGCCGGTCCATCGCGCCATCGGCTCAGGACTCCAGTTTGAATGAAGCGCTGCTGTTAGTGGATGATCCCCCGTTTCCGAACCAGGTTGGTTGTGTGCCGCAACTGGATGGTTCGGCGTGTCCGGTAGCCGCTGGAACACCTGCCAGCCCGAACATCTTTCAGGGACGCCAGATTCAGGACAGCGTGATTGCCTTCCGGCAGATTCCCATCAACCCGCCGGGCGCGCAGAGCACGCGGACTCTCCGGATTACGAACCTGCGCGCCAATGTTGCCTCATTGGCGCAGCAGGCGAACCCGCAGCCACTGCAACTCTCCGTCCAGATGTTTGCGGCTGACGGCAGCGTGATCCGCATTCAGAACTCCACGATGACGTCCGCGGCGGCGCAACCGGGGGCGATCTTCTCGCTGCGATTGCCGGGCGACCAGGCTTTGCCTCTGGCGGGTCCCGCGCTGACCGTGTCCCCGGCCTCGCTTCCCGCGGGCACTCCCCGGGAGGCTCAGAGCTTTCAGGTCAAATTCACGGAAGGCTTTTCCGGCGCATTTCGGCGTAGAAATATCGGTACCAGCGGCGCCGATCCGCTGTTCACGACCATCCAGGCGACGCCGGGCCTGAACTATGCCACCGAAAGCGGGTTCTTCAACAGTACGCTGCCGGCCACCACCGATCTCAATACCGCGGGTCTAGCTGACAGCGGCACCAGGCTGCGGGTGGTATTTCAGGGAGTTCCCGCCAATGTCCTGCTATGGGTGAGCGTGCGCGATGTGCCCAATGGGACCACCGGCTATTCGGCGGATAATCCCAAGGCTCTGCTGACCACTTCCGACGCCAATGGAGCCGGGCCGATCGATGTGCCGGTCCCGACTTCCGGGAGTTATGTGCAGGTGCCTGTGAGCGAGGGAACGGGGACCGCGGTTTGGGAGGTAGTTGGCGCGGATCCGACCGCAGTGGAGGATATCAGCTTTTCGGTCGCCGTGACTGGTCCAACGCCCGGATCCGCCGCGATACCCGGCCAGGGCACGGTGATGATTGCGGGAGGCCTGGCGCCGCTGACCGGCGGAACAACCGCTACGATTCCGGCGTTCCTGGATGTCGCCACACCGCTCGCGGGGGTTGCGATCTCGAACGTGGTTGCGGCGCCTCAACTCACGCTGCTCTCGGCCGCCGGTCTGAGCGGCTCTTCCGTTTCGCCTGACTCGATCGTGTCGGGATTCGGTCAAAATCTGGCCTCTTCGGTACTGCCGGCGCCCAGCCTGCCCTTGCCAGCGGTCCTGGGCGGCACGTCAGTGGATGTGGTGGACAGCGCCGGCATGCGACGGCCCTCCCCGCTATACCTGGTCTCTCCGGGGCAGGTGAATTTCCTGCTGGATCCTGAAACCAGGGCCGGACCGGGGCTGGTGCGGGTGACGAATGCCGGCACGTTGGTGGCATCGGGAGTGATCCAGGTGGACCCGGTTGCCCCGGCTCTTTTCTCCGCCAATGCCTCCGGTAGCGGTGTGGCGGCGGGCCAGTTGCTGCGCAGCCGGAACGGAGCTACCAGCATGGAGCCGATCGCTACGTTCGATCCCGATGCACAGCGCTGGCTGCCGGTCCCTTTGGACTTAGGGACGGCGGATACGCTGTTTCTCACGCTATACGGCACGGGTATCCGGAACCGTGCCAGCCTGGCGGACGTGCGGGCGACCGTCGGCGGGGAAACGGTACCCGTGATCTACGCCGGTCCACAAAATGGATCGCCTGGGCTCGACCAGATTAATATTGGCCCGCTCCCGCAGAGTCTCAAGGGACGAGGCGCGGCGGATGTCGTGGTGTCCATCAGCGGTAAAATGTCGAATACGGTGAGCATTCAGATTCAGTAAGTGAGGTATAAGTTGTTTCACCGAACGGTCGATTCGATTGTAAATAGGGGCAGCGGTGGTCCGCTTGCTTGCGCGCGCGGTTCCGGGCCGACGTGGGTGGCGGCCATTGCTGTGCTGCTGGGGGTGAGTTTCCGAATGGAAGCACAGACTCCTTCCGTTAGTTCTTGGCAAACCTCCGGAAGCCAGATTGTGGAGCCGAACGGGCGGCCTGTGCGCATCGCGGGCTTGAGCTGGTTTGGCCTGGAAACCTCAAATTTCGCGCCACATGGGCTGTGGACGCGGTCCTATCGCGAAATGATGGACCAGATGCGGGACCTGGGATACAACACGATCCGCCTGCCGTTTTCCAGCCAGCTTTTCGATTCGCAGAGCATCCCCAACGGCATTGACTACACGAAGAATCCGGATCTGAAAGGGTTGAACGGCCTGCAGATCATGGATCTCATCATCGCCTATGCCGGTGAAGCCGGGCTGCGCATCGTACTGGACCGGCACCGGATCAATGCGAACGCACAATCGGTGCTTTGGTATGACGAGTCTTATCCGGAGAGCCGCTGGATTTCCGACTGGCTGATGCTGGCCGCGCGCTACAAAGACAATCCGACCGTGGTGGGCATGGATCTACACAATGAACCCGGCGGCGACGCGTGCTGGGGCTGCGGTGACAAGCTGCTCGACTGGCGATTGGCTGCCCAACGCGCCGGCAATGCGATCCTCGCGGTGAATCCGAATGTCCTCATCATTGTGCAGGGGATCGAAACTTACAAAGGAAATTCCTACTGGCGCGGAGGGAATCTACGGGGTGCGGGGGACTATCCGGTCACACTCGCTCCAGCGAACCACCTGGTTTATTCCACGCATGATTATCCGGCCTCGGTCCACAGTCAAAGCTGGTTTTCGGACAAGAACTATCCCGGCAATCTGCCCTCGGTGTGGGACGTGAACTGGGGTTATCTTCAGAAACAACGCATTGCTCCGGTACTGGTTGGCGAGTTCGGGAGCAAGCTTCAGACTACTTCGGACCAACAATGGTTCGACGCGATGATCCGCTATCTGGGCTCCGGCGCAACAGGGTTTGGCTGGCTGTTCTGGAGCTGGAACCCCAACTCGACGGACACCGGAGGGCTGCTCCAGGACGACTGGACCACGGTGGATACGCGGAAGCAGAGCAAACTCTCGACCATTCAATTCACGCCGGATGCGCTGTGGATTCGTCCGCCCCGGTTCTGCGCGGAACGGCCGGGGGGATGTTTGCCACGCCCTATTGAGCGGTAGAGTCCTGAGCGGGGCTGAAGCCCCGTGGCAGACTGAAGTCCGCCCCACAAGATCTTTCTACTCGGCGCGGTGGGGGAAGGGGTAGAGGGAGCGGACGGCCAGGATGTGGGCCTTGGGCGCGTTGGGGTCGCTGCTGTTGTAGAAGCCTACTGTGCAGTTGAGGCGCACAAAATAGGCGTCGCCGGCTTTGGCGGGGTGGCGGCCTTCGATTCCGTCCATACCACCGCCGGCTACCATATCTCCCGTTCCATTGAGGACGAAGTAGATCTCTTCCTCGCGGTCGTGATGGTGGGGGAAGTTGGTGCCGCCGGGTGCAAATTCCATGATGAACAGGCTGGTGAGCACATGGGCGGCGGCCAGACGGTCGCGCTTGCTGCGGACGTCTCCCATCAGCAGTTGATAGAGTGTGGACGGCGGGTGACCGCCCACCACCTCTTTCTTTACTTCGTCCACATTGGCGATCAATAGCCTGGCCGGAGGCGCCGGCGTGACGCCGCCCGGTATTTTGAATCCCATGACCATCACGCGGCAGGGCTTGCCGGAGGAATTGGAGACGCTATGGGGGATGCCGGCGGGCAGGTAGAGGAAATCGCTCTGGCGAATGGGATGCTCTTCCTTGCCATAGTGCACCGTGCCTGCGCCTTCTAGAACAAAGTACACCTGCTCTTCGGCGGGATAGTCTGCCGTGGCACTGGCTCCGCCGGGATCGACGGTCAGCTCTCCATAGCGGGCGATGCCGCGCAGCAGCCCGGTGTGTTCAGCGCCGGCGCCGAACAGGGGCTTGTAGCGGCTGCCCGAGGCGGTGAGGTCCGACGGTTTTTCGGCCACATCCGGCAGATAACGATGCAGGAATGTGGGGTCGACCTGGCGTTCCGCAGCGGCGATTGATCCTGCCCAGCCGAGCAGAAGCATTGCGACAACAGCTTGCAGCATGTTCGCTATGGTATCAAGCGAAATGCCTGGAGCGCGGCTTCGGCGGTGCGCGGCGCAGGGGCAAGCTCGTGCCCCGCGCGCTCGATCGGGAGCAGAGAGACTTCGGCGGGGATGAGCGCCACCGCCGCATGCAATTCTTCGATGGAGCCGAACGGATCGCGTGTACCGTGCACGAAAAGCGCGGGTGTGCGCAGATTGGGGAAGTGGGAGGTACGCAACTGTTCGGGGCGGCGGGGCGGGTGCAGGGGATAGGAGAGCAGCAGAAGCCGGTCCGCGAGTTGGGGCTGTTCGGCGGCGAGCATGGTGGACTGGCGGCCTCCATAGGAGTGCCCGCCGAGGAAGATGCGGCCGGGAACGCGAGCGCGCAACCACTCGACCGCCTGCGCGATGCCCTGGCGATCGAGAGCGGCATTGCCGGGATGGGGCGGACCGTGCGGGCGCGCCTGGCGGAAGGGCAGATCGATGCGCAGAACGGTGATGCCGGCGGCAGCGAACGTCTCGGCTACGGCGGCCAGCAGGGGCGCACGCGCGTCGGAGCCGGCGCCATGGGCCAGGATCAGCCCGTCTTTGCCTGAGTTTTGGTCGCCGGCTGGATGCAAAAACCCGCGCACCGGCCCATCCGAGACCACCTCACTCATTGCCGGCTCTTCCGGATTGCTTCCACCAGGGCAGGCACCACCTGGAACAGATCGCCAACGATGCCGTAATCGGCAACTTCGAAGATGGGCGCCTCCGCATCCTTGTTGATGGCGACAATGGTCTTCGAGCCCTTCATGCCGACCAGATGCTGGATCGCGCCGGAGATCCCGACGGCGACGTACAGCTTAGGGGAAACGGTCTGCCCGGAGCTGCCGACCTGGCGTTCCATGGGCAGCCATCCGGCATCGCAGATAGGACGCGAGGCGGCGAGTTCCGCGTGTAAGGCATCGGCCAGTTGCTGCACCACGGCAATGTTGTCGGCTTCCTTGATGCCCCGGCCCACGGAGACGATGATCTCCGCGGCGGACAGATCTACGGCGCGCTGCGACTCGCGGAACAGTTCGAGCGGCCGCGTGCGGATATCCGCGCCAGAAAGCTGCGGCGAGAAGCTCTCGACGGCGGCGGCGCCGGCCTCCACCAGGTCGGCGCGATACGCGCCGGCCTGGAGCGAAGCAAAATGCGGAGCATCGCCGGTGAACCGCACATCGGCATGGATCTTGCCCTGGAAGAGCTGGCGCACCAGGACGACATCTCCATTTTCGATACGATGGCCCACCACATCGCTCACCAGCACGCGGCCGAGCGCAGTGGCCAGCTTGGGTGCGAAATCGCGGACCTGGTAGGTATGCGGAAACAACACCAGGCGCGGCTGGGCTTGCGCGATCAACTGGCGGAGCGCGGCGGCATATCCGTCCGGTGTGTAGTTCCGCAGAAGCTCGTGCTCAACGGCGTAGACTCGATCGAGCTTCCTGCCGGTCAGATCCGCCGCGAGCGGGCCGATATCCTGACCGGCGACGGCGGCATGAACCGCCAGATTCAGCTCGCGCCCCAGTTGCTGGGCGGCAGCCAGGGTTTCCCAGGACATGCGATTCCATGCCGGGCCGCCCTCGGCTCCGCGCTGTTCCATCACGACCAGAATGCTCATAGGACGCGGGCCTCAAACTTTAATTTTTCCACCAGACTGGCAGCGGCTTCCTGGGGGCTGCCCTCGAAGATCTGGGTCTGTTTGCTGCGCTCGGGAAGATAGATCCGCTCCAGGCGGATGGAGGCCGCGCCGGAGGCCACGCCGAGTTCGGCGGCCGTGAGTTTGCGAACCTCTTTG
>CAZMRK010000451.1:0-18375 GCA_964568355.1 uncultured Solibacteraceae bacterium
CGCCATCCCCTACATCGCCATGGTGGACGCAGGTACGGTGGAGCTCGTGCGCGGACTCGGTGTGGAGGTGGTCAGCTCGGCCGAGCTGGTGCAGCACTTCGAGGCGCGCTGGACGCCCGCCGGGTTGGAATCGCATCTGGAGGCGGGCCGCCGCGTCGACCAGGTGCGCGCGGCCGCGTTCGACCTGATCCGGGAGCGCACCCGTAACGGCCTCTCCATCTCGGAGTTCGAGGTAAAGCGGTTCATTCTGGAGCATTTTGCCGCCAACGATCTCTTCACCGATCACGGCCCGATTGTAGGTGCGAACGGCAATGCCTCCAATCCCCACTACGAACCCTTCGAAAGCGCTTCGGCGATGATCCGGCCGGGCGATTTTGTCCTGCTGGACATGTGGGCCAAGCTGGACCGGCCCGAGGCAATTTATTACGACATCACCTGGACCGGCTTCTGCGGCGATACGCCGGCCGAGGAGATGCGCAAAGTCTTTGCCATCGTGCGAGATGCCCGCGATGCCGCCATCCGGCGGATCCAGAGTGCGGTGTCCAGCGGAGAATCGCTGCGCGGCTTCCAGGTGGACGATGCCGCCCGCAGCTATATCCAGGGCCACGGCTTCGGATCCTACTTCGTGCACCGCACCGGTCACTCCATCGGACAGGAGGTGCACGGGAACGGCGCCAACATGGACAATCTCGAAACCCACGACGAGCGGCGTGTGGCTCCCTGGACCGGCTTTTCTGTGGAGCCGGGGATCTACCTGGCTGATTTCGGCGTGCGCAGCGAAGTCAATGTCTTTGTCGGCGACCAGGAAGCCCGGGTCACCGGGGAGATCCAGCGTGAACTGGTGGTCCTGTAACCGATCGCCGCATTACCCACAAGTCGTTGAAATACTATACACTTAAAGTAGCCGGAACTTTTGTCCTGGGAACGGAGTCTAAGCTTTACAGGACAGAAGGTTTTTGGTAGTTTTAAGTCTGGTTTTGTGAAAGGGTCTCTCGTGGGCACTTCCATCTTGGACTTAAACTCGGACCGGGGTCCAGAGCCCGGCTTGGATTGGGAGGATCTGGAATTGGTCGCCGCGCTGCGCGAGGGCGCGGAGGAAGCTTACGAGATACTACTGTCCCGATTCCAGCAGCCCGTCTACAACCTGGCTCTGCGTCTGCTAAACGATCAGTCGGACGCTTGCGATGTGGTGCAAGAGGTTTTTCTGAAGGTCTTTCGGAACGTCAATCAGTTCCGCGGACAGAGCAGTTTAAAAACCTGGATTTACCGCATCGCGATCAACGAGGCCCACAATCAGCGGCGGTGGTTTTTCCGGCATCGGCACCGCGAGGTTGGACTGGAGGAAGAGCAAGACGATTCCCGGGGCATGGTGGATGTAATTCCTGACTCCGGTCCCTCTCCGTTCGATTACGTCTTCGATCAGGAGAAACACGTGCTGATTGAGGAGGCGTTGGAGAGGGTAAATCCGACGTTCCGCGAAGTCGTGGCGTTGCGCGACATCATGGATTTGAGTTACGAGGAGATCGCTGACGTCCTTCAGTTATCTCTAGGGACCGTAAAATCGAGAATCTTGCGGGGCCGCGAAGCCCTGCGAGAAGCCCTGGCCGGCAGGTTGGAGCCGCAACCCGCTTTGCGCTTAGTGGCCAAAACGGCTGAGTAAACTACGTATGAGCTGCCAAGAGGTGCAAAAATCCATTTCGGCTTTCGTCGACCGGTCTTTAGGCGCGGAAGAGCACGAAACCGTCCGGGTGCACCTGGAGAACTGCCGGATGTGCCACGTGCGCGCAGAGCAGGTCTCGCGCCTGCGCAGCGAAATACGCAGCATGCCCATGGCAGTGCCTCCCGCGATTCTGGCCAGCCGGCTGCGCGTACTGGCATCGCATGAGCGTGCCCGCGCCCTTGCCCACCGCAGCTATGCGGCGTTATGGAAATACTGGCGGGAGCGTCTGGCTCTCACCGTCAACAATCTGATGCGGCCGGTGGCTCTGCCGTTTGCAGGAGGTCTTCTTTCGGCTCTCTTCCTCTTCGGCATGTTGGTGCCGACCCTGGGCTTCCATCACAATTTCCGCAACGACGTTCCAATTGGGCTATACACCCAGGCCTCGGTCGATGAGATCTCGCCGTTCGGCATTACCACCGACGATACCGTGGTCGAGTTGACGATCGACGAAAAAGGCCAGATTACCGACTACTTCATTCCCGCGGGCAAAGACAGCCAGCAGTTGGAAGCGAACATCGCCAATATGGTCCTGTTCTCGACCTTCACCCCCGCCACCTGGTTCGGACAGCCGACCTCGAGCAAGATCCTGGTTTCTTTCCGCCGCAGCCACATCGTGGTGAGAGGTTAAACCGGGCGGGCCGCCGTTCCCCGCCCCGCCTGAACTTCGTGTCGCGGCAAAAATTCGGGCAGCACTTCCTCATCAAAGGTTCCATCCTCGAACGAATCGCCAGAGCTGCGTGTCCGGAGCCGGAACTCCTGGTCATCGAGATCGGCCCCGGACGGGGAGCGCTCACCGAGCGGTTGCTCACGCGAGCGGCCAGAATCGTGGCGATCGAGATCGACCCCTATCTGGTGGAACATCTGCGGCAAAAATTCTGCGGCCAGAAGCATCTCACGATAATCGAAGCGGATGCGCTGGCCACCGACCTGGCCCAATGGGGGCCGGCGGTGGTCGCCGGAAACCTGCCCTATTACGCCGCCACGCCCATCATGGAAGCAACCGTAGCGCTGGGTGCAAGCCTGCGCCGCGCCGTATTTCTGATTCAGAAGGAGGTGGCCGAGCGGATCACGGCAACTCCCGGCAGCCGGGACTACGGCTACCTCTCGGTGCAGATGGGGCTCTGGGCGGAATGCCGCTATCTGTTTGACGTCAAGCCGTCGGCATTCCACCCGCCGCCGAAGGTCGATTCGGCAGTCCTGCTGTTCGAGCCGCACGGCCGGGCGGAGGAGCTCGGCATCCGGGATCCGGCCGCATTTTTGGCGTTCGTCTCCCAGTGTTTCCGGCAAAAGCGCAAAACGATCCGGAACAATCTGGCCGCCGTGCTGGGGAAAGATGTTCTGGAGAACTGGCCGGAAGCATCCCTGCGCGCCGAGCAGCTTTCTCTGGCCCGGTTTGCGGAAATGTATTGCCGCGCCTACCCGGAGGGCTGAACGGCTATTCAGCCACCGGCACTTCCGGAGTGTGCACGGTCAGATAGCGGTCGCGCGCCGTGCGAATGGTTTCGCGCGCCTCGCGCGGCCCCTTCCATCCCCTCATGAGCGTCTTCTTGCCTTCCAGCTCCTTATAGATGGAAAAAAAGTGCTCGATCTCGCGCAGTGCGTGGCGGAACACCTGATCGATCGTGTGAATCTGGTCGAAGCGCGGGTCGCGAGTCGGTACCGCCAGGACTTTCTGGTCCGGCTCGTCGCCATCGATCATCTCGAGCAAGCCCACCGGACGCGCCATGATGAGGCAGCCGGTGAAGGTAGGCTCGGAAACCATAACCAGGATATCCAGCGGGTCGCCGTCTTCGGCCAGGGTGCCGGGAATGAAACCATAGTCGCCCGGATAGTGCATCGGCGAATATAGGGCGCGGTCCATGCGGAAGACTCCGAGCTTGCCGTCATACTCGTACTTATTGGAGGAGTTCTTCGGAATTTCCACAATGGTGCGGACAATTTCCGGGGATTCTGCGCCGGGATCCAGGTCGTAAAGTCGTTGCTCCACCCTGATAGCTTAACGTAAGAGGGCGTGAGCGGCCAACACGATGGCGAAGCCCACCAGGGAAACCACGATCTTCATGGAACTCCAGCTTTGCAGCGTTTGCGGCACGGTCATACCGAAATACTGGTTGACCAGCCAGAAGCCGGCATCGTTCACATGCGAGAGCACGGTGCCGCCGCAGCAGACCGCGAGCACGATGAATTCCGGGCTGTAGCCGTGGAAGGCCTTCATCAGCGGGGCGACAATGCCCGCGGCGGTGATGATCGCCACCGTGGCGGATCCCTGCGCGATGCGCATCGCCGCGGCGATCAGGTAGGCCACGATGAGCGGCGAAATATTGGAGCTGGCCAGCAGGTTTCCCGCATAGGGGCCCACGCCGGAATCCACGATGACCTGCTTGAAAGCTCCGCCGCCGCCCATGATCACCAGCAGGCTGCCGGTAGGCGCCAGGGAATCCGTGGCCATGCGCGAGATCTGGCTCAGGTTGAGACCGCGGCGCAGGCCCAGGAAAAACATCGCGGCCAGCGCCGTAACCAGCAGCGCCGTGAACGGATGCCCGAAGAAGCCCAGGATCTGCTTGCCGGGCACATTCCACATTCCCGCCAAGGTGGCTGCGAAGATGAACAGCACCGGCAGCGTAAGAAGCAGCAGCACCAGCGGCACCGAAGGCAGCTTTTGCTGAGAGGCGGTGCGTTCCGGCTCAGTCGAGGCCATGGCCGGCACCGGAATGAACATGCGCTTGGCCATCCAGCCGCCATAGAAAATGCCGCCGGCAATCGCCATCGGAATGGAGACCGCAATGCCATAAAGAATGGTGCGTCCGAGATCCGCGCCGAGCAGTTGCGCCGCCCCAGCCGGCGCCGGATGCGGCGGAACCAGGGCGTGCGTCACCGTGAGCGCGCAGGTCATGGGCAGGCCGTAGAGCAGGAGCGAACGCTTGGATTCGCGCGCCAGGCTCCAGACCAGCGGCACCATGATAATAAAGCCGACTTCAAAGAAGATCGGCAGGCCCACCAGAAAAGTGGCCGCCAGCACGGCCCAGGCCGCCCGATCCCGCCCGAACTTTTCGAGCAGCCAGTCGGCCAGCGCCCGGCCTCCGCCGGAGTGTTCCAGGTACTGGCCGATCATGGCGCCCAATCCCACCACCACCGCGATGAATCCGAGCGCATCTCCGAAACCGGCCTGGATCGACTTCAGCACAGCCTGCGGCTGCATACCGGCCGCCAGGCCCAGCACCATGCTCGAAAGAATCAACGCCAGAAAGGCGTGGAGCTTGACGGCGAGAATCAGAATCAATAAAAGGACAATCGAACCCAGGGTCAGGGCGATCAGATAAGGACCGTTTGCGGGCATGAGTAGCCGCTATTCTATCAATGACCGGCCAGGTTCACGGGTAGAATTCCGATGGCTTGCACGCCTTCTTGTGAATCATGGCTGCAAATCACCGTGACAGGAGTGATCCGCAGCCCCGCCGGTACCTGCAGCTCCACCTGATAAATGCCTACCATGCCCGGCGCCAGGCCGGCAAACCAGATCTGCGCGTCATTCGGCCCGCCGTCCCAGACCTGGCAGTGCAGCGGCATGACCACGCGCGCCAGCGGATCCGCCGGCGCGGAAACGCCCGTGGCGGCCGGCGGACTCACCGGGCCCAGACCTGCCATATACAGATGGATCGTCTCCCCGGGCTGAGCCGGATGATCGGCCGTGACCAGCGCGTCCCAACCCGAATGGACCGCCACAAGCTCCAGACCCTCGCCTTCATAGAATCGTGGGGCGAGGGCCTCCACCTGCAACGAATCCGGCCCGGTCACGAAAGGAGAAGAGCCGGATAGCAGTTGGAATGGGGTCGCGCCGGCCGGCCACTCCCAGGGCACCTGCCAGAGGATCTCCGTCGGCGTCACCAGCGCCAGCGGCATGGGCACTCCGCCCAGTTTGATCCCGACGCCCGCAAGCGTATCCGGCAGGGGCGACGTACCGGCGGCGCTCGCGGCAGCCAGAGCCGTTCCGGTCACACGCACCAGCGTTCCGGAAACGGCCTGCTCCACGCTGGTGATATTGGGCGTTCGCGATACCAGTTCCAGCACCTCTCCCGAACCGGTCCCGATGCGGATCATCCGTCCTTCTCCGGTCACCGCATAAACGAACTGCCCGTTGCCGGTGAGGATCGCCTCCACGATTCCGGCGGGATCGTCGCTCAACCGGCGCAGGCCGCTGCCATCGCTGTGCACCAGGTACACCTGTCCCCGGTCCAGAAACAGGACGAGCGATCCATCCCCCGTCATGCTCGCCCCAAAGCTCGCCGGATCGTCGCCGGAGAGTTCCGCCAACACCGTCTCCGCTCCGGACCTCACGTCGTACGCGATCAGCTTGGAGCCGGGGCCGGTAGACTGATAGACCACCAGCGTCGCCGCGTCATTGACCATGGCATCCGCCGCCGCGTGGGAGTTCGATAAGGTCTCCGTTCCCGATTTCCGCCAGAGCACCAGAGAATCGTCGGATGTCGCCAGGACGGTGCCATCGAATGCAATGCGGCGGCGAGCTCCGGATGGCCGAATCATGTAGGGCACCGTGGTCGCGGCGCCCGATTGCAGATCGATGAGCTGCGTCGCCGGCGTCGGAAATATGGCGGTCATTCCGAAGTAAAGCGCATAGCGGCCGTTGCGGCTGATGCGCACATAGCCTGCCGCGACGCGCTCCGTCTGCCCGGCGCCGACAATGTGGCCTTGATGCTGCTCGACCGGGATACATCCGCTGCCGCCGCTGCACGGCCGGCTGGCGGTGTACGCCAGTACGGTGCCGTCGGCGCTGACGTCCGGAGCGGTCAGCAGATAGAAGTTTTCTGTCGTCCGGCCAAGCGAGGCTCCGGGAGCCTGCTGGGCGTAGAGATGAATGCCCGTTGCATCCATCCGGAATAGCTTGGCAAACAGGAACTGGGTGGAACCGCTGAGCCGCAGGGAAGAGGAAAAATAGAGGACGGATCCGTCGTCGGGGGTGGCAAGGTCCTGAAACTGGGCCAGAAGACTCCCCGCCGCGAGCCATGCCAATACAAGAGCCCGCATTCGCTCTCAGCATAGAGGATTCCAGCCGGGCGCGAAAGCCATTGGCCGTGCTATCCTGAAGCCGACTTCGGTCGTTGCCTATGCGTCTCCGCAATGCACTCGCCGTGGTGTCACTGGGACTGGCCTTCTGGGGGGCGCTTCGCGCACAACGGCCCTTCCGTGAGTATCCCGCGATCGAGTATGGCGACTTCCCCGTTCCCTCCGATTTCAACCAGAAGACCGACTGGACCCGCGCCCGTTTGCGCTACCCCGACATCACCGGGTATCCCAGCGTGGCCCGCTTCTACTCCAACGGCGAGCAGTTTCCCGGCTATTGGACCATGGACTACCCGCGCTCGGACCGGCACCTGCTCTCGGGCGTGAAGCGTCTGACCCGGATTGATACACGCGCAGCCGAACAGGTGGTTTCGCTCGACGGTTCCGACGACATCTATAACTGGCCGATGTTGTATGCGGTCGAGGTGGGTCATTGGCTCCTCGGCGACAAAGAAGCGCGGCAGTTGCGCGAATACCTGCTGCGCGGCGGCTTCCTCATGGTGGACGATTTCCACGGCGTCGACGAGTGGGACGTCTTCGTCAGCAGCATGCGGCGCGTCTTTCCCGACCGGCAGATCGTGGACATTCCCAACGAAGATCCCATCTTCCATACGCTCTACGATCTGGATGAGCGCTTCCAGGTGCCCGGCGCCGTGTATTTCCGCACCGGGAGAACCTACGAAAACGGCGGAATCGAGCCCCATTGGCGGGCCATCTACGACGACAAAGGGCGCATCATGGTCGCGATCTGCCACAACATGGATCTGGGCGACGCCTGGGAACACGCCGACAATCCCCGCTACCCGGAGAAATGGACCTCCCTCGCCTATCGCCTGGCGATGAACTATTTCGTTTACGACCTCACGCACTGAGGGAGAAAGATCGAGAATCTCCGTGTGATCGAGCACCTGCTCGGGAATCGTGTCCGCGCGGGCAAGCATCACCATCGCAGAGGTAGACGAATGCCGGCAAGGACTCCCGAAGAAATCTGCTCCCTCTTTCAACAATATATGGCTAAAGGCGATGTCGAATCGCTGCTCACCATCTATGACCCGGAGGCGGTCTTCCTGAATCAGGCGGGCCAAATCAAACAAGGCCCGGAAGGACTGAGAGCGGAACTGGCCCCTCTGGCCAATGCGAAAGCAGCTTTCGATTTCCGGATCAAGCAGGTGATCCAATCCGGCGACATCGCATTGATGCACACCGAGTGGCAGGTATCCGCCCCTCAACAGATGTCCGTCTACGCCATCGAGGTCGCCCGCCGCCAGCCGGACGGCTCGTGGCGCTGGCTCATCGGCGACCCCTTCACCGTCGGAAAAAAGAATACGCTCACCGCGCGCACCTGACGCTGCCTGCATGCCATGCTATTATGCAGGCATGGGACGGCAGGCGCGCAAAGTGCAATACACCGTAAGGGGCATTCCACCCGATGTCGACCGTGTACTGCGCAGGAGGGCCGCCACACGCAAGCAGAGTCTGAATCAGGTCATCTTGGACGAATTGACGGCTGCCACGACCGGGGCGCGGAAAAGAGCGGATTTTCACGATATTGTCGGCCAATGGACTCCAGACCCGGCGTTTGATGAGGTTCTGGCAAGTCAGCGACAGATCGATCCGAAAAAGTGGACGTGAGAATCGCCCTCGACACCAATCGGCTTACCGATCTGTTTCGTGGCGATGCCGGCTTGGCGGATCGGTTGGGAACCTGTGAAGAAGTCTGGATTCCATTCGTAGTTCTCGGTGAAATCAAGGCCGGCTTTCATGGGGGCACGCAGCAACGCCGGAATGAGGTCTTGCTGAATCGGCTGCTCGCCAAGTCTACGGTGGGCGTGTTGCTTTCCAGCCGGCAAACCGCAGAACACTATGCGCGTCTTTTCGTTCAACTCAAACGAGCCGGCACTCCGGTTCCCGACAATGACCTGTGGATTGCAGCACTTGTCCTGGAGCACAACCTGCTGCTCGTCACGCGAGACCGCCACTTCGAGCGGATACCTCAGCTAATCCGTGTCTAGGAACTCGTAATCGTTACGCGGTGCAGGGGGATCGCGCCGATTCTTCACCGCAAATGCACCGGCTGCGTAAAGGCCCCGTTGCCGGCCGAGTCCCAGACGCCGAAACGCACCCATTTCTTCCCTGCCGGGTCGAACGCGATCCGAAAGCTCTTGCGGCCGAACGGCGCCAGTTCCGTCGCCGAAATGACCTTGCGACCGGTCTCGCTGCCATCCCCCCAAACCAGTTCGACAAACTCCAGCGGGAAGGTCCACTCGACATCGGCCGTGTAAGTCCGCTGTGCTCCGCTTCCTTCCACGCCCCAGTTGTGGAACAGGACCTCGCCGCTCGACACGAAGAAATCACCCGCCCGCATGGCGCGCAGGATCGGGCTCCAGTCTTCGTCGAACCTCGGGAGGTGATCGAGTTTGACGTAGTTGACCATCAGGTGCGGATAGGTTTCGTCATCCGGAAACTTCTGATAGGTGTCCCCCTCGGCGATCATGTACTTCGGTCCGGCCCAGTTGTTCATATCGTCCAGCAGTCCGAAGCACCGCTCCTCGCAGATTCGCTTCTCGGAGAGGTCCACCGGCAGCGACTGATAGGAGGCTCCCAGAAAGCGGTCGCTGCGAAAATGTGCCGATTCGCGCACCGCGTCCGGATATCCCGCCGACCCTTTCGTCCGCGGGTGCGCCTGCCACATAAGCCCCTGCTCGCGGTTGAGCAGATCCAGTTCCTCTGCCGGCGACCCGACGTGGTACACCTGCCCGTATTGCGGGTCCTGCCCCACGAACGGCTGCCCCTTTTCGCGCACGCGCGACCAGAACACCGGACGGGGAAAGACCATCGTGTAGTGGCCCCCAAAAGTCGCATCAGGCTCTTCTCCGGGCATGATCAGAAAGCTCCGGTCCGAATGGCGGCGGCAGCCATCGAAATACACCTTCTGGTCGTGGAATCGCAGCGGCCCGGGATCGGTGCCATGGCCGTCCCCGTGGAAATCGGACATCATGGCGATGTTGATTCCCAGCGCCCGGAAAGCCGGCAGCCAGGTAGGCTGCAGGTCGATGGTACCCGCGTCGGATAGCTGCTCGTTGAAATGCGTGTGGAAGTGGCTCACCGCCACCTGGAAGCCCGGCACCGGCTTGTAGATATCCCCGTGAGTGAAGGCCAGCACGGCCCGATCCGTCGTCTCGACATCGCTCGGGCTCAGATAGTAGTACACCGCCATGTGCTGCCAGGTTCCCGGCGGCGCATTGTACAGGGCGAAATTGCCCAGGTTGTGCCGGGCCTGGCTCGACCGCCGCTTCCATACGTCGTCCGAAACGCCGGTAGCGCGGTACTCCTCCTCGTGTTCGGCCTGCCGGATTCCAGCCGAGAAGGAACGCTCATCGTCCTTGCGATACCACACGTACCCCAGGTTCAGTTCGATCTCGCGCGCCCAAAAGAACTTGTGCGGCGGCGGAAAGGCCGCCAGCGAAGCCCCGTCCCCCGCCAGGATCAGCGTTCGATTGCGCGCCCGCAGCGCCACCGGATCGCGATTGACGGCGCCGCCGAATTCGTACTTCTGCCAGGCCCGTGCGACGTCGCGCCAGTTCGCGTTGCGGAGCACATCGCTGCGAAAGCCGCGCAACCCGGCATTGTACTTATAGGCCACCGAAGGCTGGTCCGTCTTGGCGATCGCTTCCTGTCGCAGCAGGTTCGCGCCCTTGTAGACCGTGAAGCGCAGGTCGCCTGCGAAAATCCCCAGGGAAAGGCCCGGGAAGGTGATCTCCAGCCGGGCGCCGTCCGTCTTCACCGCGCAGCCCGTCGCGCGATAGGTCGCGCTGGCGCGGCGGATTTCTTCCGGTTTCCGCGGCATGTCCGGCCCGGCATTCGGCGCTCCCGGGATATCGAGCGGCGCATCCCAGAAGGCTTTCCATTTTTCCTTCTCCAGAAATTCGGGCGAGAGCAGATTCAGCTTGCGCAGCGGCGCGAGTTGCTGCTCGGAGATCCGCCGCTTGCCGCTCACTACATCAAATTCCGGCAGCAAATCCCGGCCCAGCAGAATCCACGAGCCGTTGCGCTCCAACGCCAGTTCGTGGATCAGCGGTTGGCCCCCGCGTAGCGCGAAGACCGCCCGCAATGGTTGGCCGCGATCCCCGGACCAGGTGACCCGCAAGCCGTCCGCGGCCGGTTCCGCCGTTAGTCCGGAGACCGCGTGGTACTCCCGCAGGTCGCATGGTGTCGTCTGTCCCTCTGCCGCATTCCAGGCCAGCAGCGCGAAGAAAAAGTAGCCGTACCGTATCGTCATCCGTGCCCCACTTGCGAGCCAGTATATACCGGCCGGCCGGACTTGCTTATTGCGCGTCTTTCACACAGCGGAATCCCACGGTCCCGGCGCGGTCTTTGGCGGGCGCCATCAGCAGATACTTCCCGTGCTCATCGAGCTTGTAGGCTTGCGGAAAGTACCAGTGCGACCCTCCGGGCTGGTAGTAGCTGCCCCCGCGCAGGATGCCCGCCCGCGTGTGTTCGTCCACGTATTCATCGGTCCACTGCCAGACGTTCCCCACCAGGTCCTCCACACCGAACGGGCTGGCTCCGCGGGGATGCGCCTGCACCGGGTCCGGACCACGCAGATTGTGCCCCGTCTCCGGCTTCGGCACCGCCGCCGCGGACCACACCGACCCCCACGGATACAGACGCCCGTCGCGCCCCTGGGCCGCATACTGCCATTCCCACTCGTGCGGCAGGCGCTTGCCCGCCCACCGGGCATAAGCGCGAGCGTCTTCGATCGAGACCCAGGTTACCGGCCGGTCGCCCCAGCCGCTCGGATACGCGCCATTCACCCAATCCTTGAGGAAATTATGGCTATCCTTCGGTTGATAATGGGTTTGTTTCAGAAACACATCGAACTGCGCGTTGCTGACCGGATAGCGATCGAGGAAGAACGGTGCAATCTGCATCTCGCGCAGATGATGGCGCCGCGGTGAGTCCTCCCAGGGATACTGCACATCCACGCCAATCTCGTTCGATCCTTCGATCTCGATACCGCGCACCTCGAAGCGGAAAGCGCCGCCGGGAATGCGGACCATGCCCTCCGGCGCGCTCGTCACCCGCGCTGTCGGAGCAATCTCCACCAGCGTTTGCTTCGCTACCGGCCGCTCATGCGAAAGGCTCTGCAGCTTCGTCCGGGCCAGTTCCTTCATCTCCGCCAGAAAACCACCGGGCGCCGAGCGGGCCTCCAGCACTGCCCCGTAGCCCCACGCCTCCATCGGGAAGCTCAGGCGAACCGTATCGCCGCTGCCCTCCGGCGTAAGCTCCACGCCGTTCCAGACGTCGTAGTAGTGCATGCCCGGCCGCTTCGCGACACGGATCTGCGGCCCGGCAACGTCATACTCGTTGCGGTTCACGAAAGTCCACAGCGTTTCGCCCGAGGTGGGAAATTTGCTGGCATAGACGCCGGTCTGGAGCGTGGGCGTATGCGGCTCCCATCCCGGGCTGACCAGCAGCGCGGCAAAACGGCGTTCCACTTTGGAGATCCGCCGCAGTGCTTCGGCATCCCGCGGGTTGATCTCGTTCCAGATCCCCCAGATATTCTCCCAGCTTTCGTAGCCGATGCCGTTGAAGAAAGCGTGTTGCAGGTCGTCGGTCTTGTCCCGCGCCCAGCGCCGGCAGATGTGTACCATGTGCCTCGGTTCGAGCCACTTGAACCGGCTCACCGTGGGCACCGTCGCATACTTCCAGTAGCCCCAGGTCATGTTGTTCCATGCCAGCATCTCATCGGAATCCAGGCCGACTTCTGGCTCCAGCACCAGTGGATGGCCCGTCTGGTCCGATGCCAGGCGAAAGGCCCGCGGCACTCCGCGCAGCGTATCTCCGTTCAGGCCGTCGGCGCCCACCGCCGTGAACAGCTTCGCCGTCGCCGTCCAGTTTGGCTCGCCTTCCACCCGCGTGCCCTGGTCCCATAACATGATCGGAAACAGCACCCGCACGCCGCGCCGGTGAAAGTCGGCGATCATCTGCCGCACTCCCTCGATCCCTCCGGGCAGGTCGCGCAGAAGATCGTTCTGGTTGCGGTTGTCGATGCCGATGTTCGGATAAGTATGCCAGACCAGCACGCTGTCGATGCCGCCGTAGCGCTTTTCGAGATCGTCCAGGTAGCGGTCGACGGTGTATTTCCCCGCAACCGGATCGTAGAAGTAGCGGTCCTCCACCATCATCTGTGGCTGGATGAAACTGCTTTGTGTCCACTGGAACTCCGGCCGGCGATATTCGGCGTCGTCATAGCCGATGCGGATGCGCCGCTCGGCGCGCCAGTGCTCGATATCGGCCAGCCATGCCGGAAAATCGGCCGGCGTGGGAGGTCCCGGGATTTCTTGGTTTTGAGGAGGATAGCGCACGTCCTGTGCCCAGAGGGCCGCAGCCAGCGCAAACAGGAGAGCAAGTCGCATAAGTGGCAGGCGAAGGCGCCTGTCACTCATTATTTCAGCTTGAGCACTTCGTTGAGCGAGCCCTGGCGATACCCTTCCAGGTCGAGCGTCACGTATTTGAATCCGAGCTTTTTGAAGATCGCGGTGAAGCGGCCCGCCATCTCCAGCGTCAGGGCCTTTTCCAGTTCCTCCCTGGCGATCTCGATGCGCACCAGCTCTCCATGAAAGCGCACCCGGAACTGGCGGAAGCCCAGCGCGCGGATCTCTTCTTCGCCCACCTCCACCGTCTTGACATTCTGGATCGTCACCGGAGTCCCGTACGGAATGCGCGAGCTCAGGCACGCCGATGCCGGACGGTCCCAGGTCGGAAGCCCTGCCAGGCGCGACAGCTCCCGGATCTCGGCCTTAGTCAGCCCGGCCTCCACCAGCGGCGCTTTCACCTGGTGAATCCTGGCGGCCTTCTGTCCCGGCCGATAGTCGCCCAGATCGTCTTTGTTCACGCCATAGACGATATGGGCGATGCCCCGTTCGCGCCCCACCTGTTCCAGCCGGTTGAACAGTTCGTCCTTGCAGTGGAAGCAGCGGTCCGGATTGTTCTGGACATAATCCGGATTGTCGAATTCGTACGTTTGGATATACTCGTGGGCAATTCCGAACTGGCGGACAAAAGCCTCGGCATCCCGTTTGTGCGACTCGGGTATGGATGCCGAGTCTGCGGTAATCGCCACTGCCCGCGGCCCCAGCACCCGGTGCGCCGCCCAGGCCAGATAGGCCGAGTCGGTACCTCCGGAATAGGCCACCATCACGCGATCCAGCTCTCGCAGAATCGCGAACAGTTTTTCTTCCTTCTCCCGCAATTGGGCGGGATCCAGGCGAACCGGACCAGACAGCTCCACCAGAGTGGTCATAGCGAAATTATAGCGTCGATTGACCTCCGCTCGTGAGGTGGACCCTCATAAGCGTTAACTTAAGGCGAAAGTTGTGTCGGACCACCGCCCACTCGCCCGGAGCGATCAGCAAGCCAATCCCCGCGCTTCCCGCTCCGCGGATCGAAGCGCTCGGACTGCGCATGCCTGACGCAGTCTGTCGCAGCGCCCAGCTTGTAACGCCAATTCACGAGGGGTATGATAGCGGTATGACCAGGTCGAAGATCGCTATCAGTTTACCCAACGATCAACTGGCGAGAGTCCACCGGGAAGTCCGAGCCGGACGAGCCGACTCGGTTTCCGGTTACATTGCCCGGGTCCTCGCGGAACACGAGAGGCGCGAGTCTCTCCGGGTACTGCTGCGGGATCTGATCGACCAATATGGTGAGCCGGCGGCTAAGGACATCAAGTGGGCAGAACGCGCACTCGCACCGCGGCGGGGATAGTGCTGGATGCCGGCGCGCTCATCGCCTTGGACCGCGGGGATAAGCGCATGATCGCCTTGCTCCATCGGGCGTTAGCTCAAGGTCGGACTTTCCGAGTGCCTGCGGGCGTCGTGGGACAAGCTTGGCGCGATGGCCGTATTCAGGTTACGTTAGCGCGGTTCTTGCGGAGCGAGGAAGTGGAGATTATTCCCCTCGATGATCAGCTTGCCCGTTCCTGTGGAGAACTCTGCGGCGCCGCCAACTCGCCGGATATCATCGATGCGTCGGTGGTCATCCTTGCCAGGGAGCGGCGTGACCCCATAGTTACCAGCGATCCGAATGACCTGCGGCGTCTCGATCCGGCAGCCCAGATTATTCCCGTGTAAGATTTCTGGGAACGCGCGTGGGGCGGATCCCTGATCCGCGGGCGACCCCCGGTCGCCCAAGGGTCGGCCGCGAACCAGGTCCACTCACCTTACTGCAAAGGCAAATTGCTTTGGCCTTCGCTGCCGTTTCCGTTGCCGTTGCCGCCGTTGCCGTTCTCGGCCTCCGGAATGACCGAAGCCGCCGCTACCTCGTCGCCCTCTTCCAGCTTTACCAGGCGCACGCCCTGCGTCGAACGGCCGGCCTGCCGGATCTCCGAGGATTCCAGCCGGATGATCTTGCCGTCCTTGGTCACAATCATCAGATCGGAATCCTCCTTCACATTGAGGATCGCCACCACCTGGCCGTTGCGGGTGCTGGTCTTCATGTTGATGACGCCCTTGCCGCCGCGCGAGGTGAGCCGGTAGTCGGTCAACGGCGTGCGCTTGCCATAGCCGTTCTGGGAGATCGAAAGGATCAACCCTTCCTCCTCCACCACCACCATGCCGACCAGGTGATCGCCTTTCGCCAGGTCCATGGCCCGCACCCCGCGCGCCGGACGTCCCATCGGCCGCACCTGGCTCTCGGCAAAGCGAATCGCCTGCCCTGCCCTCGATCCCAGGAAGATGTAGTTCGAGCCGTTGGTTAGGTCGGCCGCGATCAGTTCGTCGCCTTCGTCCAGCCCCACCGCGATGATGCCGCGCGCCATGGGATTGTCGAACTCCGTCAGCTCTGATTTCTTGATGACCCCTTTGCGCGTCACCATGACCACATAGCGGTCCGGAACGAATTCGCGCACCGCCAGGAACGTCTTTACCGTCTCGTCGGGCTGCAGATTGATCAGGTTCGAGATGTGCTTGCCCTTGCCTGTGGTACTGGCGTCCGGAATCTCGTAGATCTTGAGCCAGTACACCCGGCCCTTGTCCGTAAAGATCAGCAGGTAGGCATGGGTCGAGGCGACAATCAGGTGCTCCACGAAATCCTCCGTGCGAGTCCCCATGCCGATCCGTCCCTTGCCTCCCCGGGTCTGGCGGCGATAGGTATCCACCGCGGTCCGCTTCAGATATCCGCCGTGGGTCACCGTGACCGCCACGTCTTCCACCGGAACCAGGTCTTCCAGCTTGATCTCGCCGGTATCCTCCACAATCTCGGTCCGGCGCTTATCGCCGAACTCTTTTCTCACATCTTCGAGCTCTTTGATGATGACGCCTTGCAGCACCTTTTCCGAGCCGAGAATCTCCAGGTATTCCGCGATCCGCCGCTGGATATCGGTCAGTTCATCCAGAATCTTCTGCTGCTCCATCCCGGTCAGGCGTTGCAGTTGCAGTTCGATGATCGCCTGAGCCTGCTTCTCGGTGAACTCGAAGCGGGCGATCAGGTTGTCCCTGGCCTCGCGCGGCGCCCTGGCAGCCCGAATCAGCCGGATCACTTCGTCCAGATTGTTGAGGGCCTTCTGGAAGCCGAGCAAGAGATGCTCCCGCTCGCGCGCCTTTCTCAGTTCGTAATCGGTGCGCCGCCGGACCACTTCCGCCCGGTGCTCGATAAAGTACTTGATCGTCTGAATCAGGCCCAACTCGCGCGGCTGCCCGCTGACGATCGACAGCATAATCACCCCAAAACCGATCTGCATTTGGGTGTGCTTATAGAGGTTGTTGAGAACCACCTCCGCCTGTTCGCCGCGCTTCAACTCGAAAACAATACGCGTACCGTCGCGGTCGCTCTCGTCCCGAATCTCGGAGATGCCCTCCAGTTTCTTCTCGTTCACCAGGGAGGCGCACTGCTCGATCAGGCGGGACTTGTTGACCTGGTACGGGATCTCGGTGACGATGATGTGGTCGCGGTCCTTGCCAACGCGCTCGATCGCCGCGCGGGCGCGCAGCTTGAGCTGGCCCCGGCCTTTGGTATAGGCGTCGTAGATGCCCTGCTTGCCCAGAATGAAACCGCCGGTCGGAAAATCGGGCCCCGGCACCATCTCCATGATGCGCGGAAGCGGTGTCTGCGGCTCCCGGATCAATGTGATCGCCGCGTTCACGATCTCGGTCAGGTTGTGCGGCGGAATATTGGTCGCCATGCCCACCGCAATCCCGGACGAGCCGTTCACCAGCAGGTTGGGCACGCGCGTGGGCAGGACTTCCGGCTCCACCTCGCTGTCATCGTAATTGGGGCGAAAATCAACGGTCTCTTTGTCGATATCTTCGAGTAATGCACTCGAGATTCGCGCCAGCCGTGCCTCGGTATACCGCATCGCCGCCGGAGGATCGCCGTCGATGGAGCCGAAGTTCCCCTGGCCTTCCACCAGCGGGTAGCGCATACTGAACGGCTGCGCCATGCGCACTAAAGCGTCGTAGATGGGCGCGTCTCCGTGCGGGTGGTATTTCCCCATGACCTCGCCGGTGATCTTGGCGCACTTTCGCGTGGGCCGGTTCGCCGTCAAGCCCATCTCGTGCATTCCAAAGAGGATGCGTCGATGTACCGGCTTCAGCCCGTCGCGCACATCGGGTAGCGCGCGCCCTACGATTACGCTCATGGCGTAATCCAGGTAGGAGCGCCTCATCTCATCTTCGATGTTGATGGGAAGAAGATTTTGATCGCCATCTCCGCCTAACGGAATCTGGCCCGATGGCGGGGTCGGCGGCGGTCCTTGTACTGGATTGTCCTGATCTGACAAGTTAACTCCTTGGGGAGGTTTAAAGTCTATTTTACCAAGAATTTAGGGGAAAAGAAAAACTCATCCCCAAGAACTTGTGGTCGAGTTGCCGATCGCTGTCATTAGAATCGTACGCGCAATGTGGTAGGATGCCCAGGTTCCCGGCAAATCGGGGACGGGGAGAATGGGGATATGACAGAGGATCTCGGCAGGTTTCGGTGGAATCAGGATGATCTTCGCAGGGCGGAAGCCACGGCAGCTCAATTTCTAGATGAGAATGCCGCTTGTATCGCCAACACAATGCAGGCCAAACTGGCTTTCCTGGAGCAGCTCCTGGGCCGTCTCGCCCAGCCGGAGATCGGCCTGGAGGAACGCCTGGACTGCTTCGCCCGGATCGGAGAGACCGCGCGGCTTCTGGACGAAGAGGCCAGCGCCTTTTTCGATCTGGCCTCCCAGCCGCTGCTCAAACGCCTGCTTCGGGAGAGGTCCTGACGAGTTCGCGGATTTTTTCTACGTCCTCCGCTTCACCGAATCGGAACCCTTCGAGGGAAGAATCGATACTGCGCAGCAGGCCGGTCAGAACGCCTCCGGCTCCGACTTCGATGAACCGCTTCACGCCCTGAGCGGCCAGGTAGCGGATGCTCTCCGCCCATCGCACCGGGTTGGGGACCTGTTCGTAAAGGCCGCGCCGTGCCTCTTCGCCCCGCCGGATTTCCTGCGCCTGCCAGTTGTTCACCAGCGGATAGCGCAGGTCGCCGAACGTGGTGGCATTCAAGTCCACTTCCAGGCGCTCCTGGGCCGGACGCATCAGCGAGCA
>CAZMRK010000452.1:0-13383 GCA_964568355.1 uncultured Solibacteraceae bacterium
ATCCGTACCGGCGGCGGACTCTTCTCGAGCGTGCAGCACATGAACAACTACACCATTCTGAACCTGATGCCGCCGCTCTCCGGAAGCGATACCTACAACGCGGTCACGGATCCCGCGCAAACCTATCCGGTTACCGCCAACGGCGTCACGGTGAACGTGCCCACGCGCATATTCCGTTCGGGTCTTCCCATCCTGACGCTCGACAACCCCTTTGCGGGGTCGGCCCGCGCCAAACGCTCGAACCTGTCGATGATCGCGCCGGATCACAAACAGATGACCGACTGGCAGTGGAGCTTCGACGTGCAGCGCGAACTGCCCTGGCAGACCGTGTTGACGGTGGGCTACGTGGGCAGCAAGTCCACCCACCTGGCGAACAGCTTCTCCAACTACAACTCGCCTGATCCCTCGTCGGACACGAACATCGACGCCCGCCGCCCCATTCAGCAGTATTACGACTCGGGAGTGGTTGGGAACCTGGGGGCTGTTCGCTTCCTGGACAGCTACGCCAACGGCACCTATCAGGGGTTGCAAGTGACAGCGGAGAAGCGCTTCTCCGGCGGGCTCTCTTACGGATTCGCTTACACGTACAGCAAGTCGTTGGGTGAAGGCGAAGCCGGAGGCAACGAGGGCATCATTCTCCAGGATCCGCGCAATCGCGCTGCTTCCAAGGGCCCCTACTCGTATGATATGCGGCAGAACTTCGTCTTCCACTATGTGTGGGAAGTTCCCTTTTTCGAGAAGATGCGGGGCGTGCCCGGAGTACTACTGGCGGGATGGCAGGTCAACGGCATCCTGAGCCTGCGCACCGGTTTTCCGATGAACATCACCCAAGGTGGCGACCTCAATACCGGCGGCACCGTGTTTCCCGACCGCATCGCCGACGGCCGTCTCTCCGGCGATGAGCAGAGCCGCCAGCTCTGGTTCGACCCGACGGCTTTTCAGCGCGTCTCCTGCAATATCTCCAGCCGGCCCGACCTCTGCCGTTACGGCAGCGCCGGGAAGGGCATCATCACGACCCCGGGACAGCGCAATCTGGACCTGTCGCTGTTCAAGAATTTTACCTTGCGCGAACAGATCCGCCTCCAGTTCCGCTCCGAGTTTTTCAATGCGACCAACACACCCTATTTCGGAGCGCCCAACGGGATCAGCTTTGTGGGGAACAACACCATCGTGCCGAACGGAGCACGTATGGGCGAGGTTCGCAGCCTGCGATCGCCCATGCGCATCATCCAATTCGGCATGAAACTGTTTTTCTAGCGACAAAGGCGTGCCCCGCGATGGGTGGGGCACGCCATCCCTCCTCACCGCAGGTTATCTCTCGGTTGCTTTTCCAATCTCCCGTGATATAGAATGCCCCCCACCTTGGGAGGTAACCCATGAAGCGGTTCACCCTGTTTGTGCAAGGTTTGCTTCTGCCGGCTACGCTGCTGGCGCAATATGGGACGGGGATTATCCTGGGAACGGTGACCGATCCGAGCAACGCGGTGATCGCCGGCGTGAAGGTCACGGCAACCAACAAGGAGACGGCCGAGACGCGGATCTTCACCACCGATTCGTCCGGGAACTATCAATTCAACGCATTGCCCGCCGGCGATTACACCCTCAGCGCCACCGCCAACTCATTCAAAACGGCCACGGTCCCGAGCGTCACGCTGCGCGTCAATACACAGACGCGCGTAGACATCACGATGCAATTGGGTTCCATCTCGGACACGGTGCAGGTGGCCGCCAGCGCACCGCTGCTGCAGACCAATACCGCCGCTTTGGGTACCGCCATCGACAACCGCACGGTGCTGGAACTGCCGCTGAACGCCCGTAACTTTTTCGACCTGGTGGCTCTCAGCCCGGGTGCCATCAAGACCGCCGGCGGCAGCAGCGTCATGGACCAGCGCTCGATCGAGATTGGCGGAGTGCGCAATAGCTCGACGAATGCCATGCTCGACGGCGTCGATTTCACGGTGGTCAACGTGAACAACCCCGCCATCGCGCTTTCGCTCGATGCGCTGGACGAGTTCAAGGTGCAGGTTAATTTCATGGATGCCTCCTACGGCCATGGCGCCGCCGGCATCGACATGGTGACCAAGCGCGGCACCAACCAGTTCCACGGCGTCGCCTACGATTTTGTGCGCAACCGCGCGTTTCAGGCCGGCCAGTTTTTCCGGCCGCCGAATGGGGCTCCGCGCTTCACTTACAATCAGTTCGGCGGCAATTTCGGCGGTCCGATCCGGAAAGACCGCCTGTTCTTCTTTGGAAATTACGAAGGGCGCCGGCGCCGTACCGGGAGCATTCTGCAAGGGCTGGTGCCCACTTCCAGTATGCTTGCGGGCGATTTTTCCGGCACGGGGAAAACCATCCGCGATCCGCTCAACGGCAACCAGCCATTCGCCGGGAATGCAATTCCGAAAAACCGGTTCGATCCCATCGCACAGCAGCTCCTGCAATATTTTCCGCTGCCCAACTTCACCGGCCAGCGGCCCGGCATCAACTACATCGTGACGCCCAGCGATGCCGAGCGCCGCGATCAGTTCACCATCCGCACCGATTATCGCGTCTCCGACAAGGGCACGCTGTTCGGGCGCTACTCCTTCGCCGACGACTCGCTGGGCAACGCGGCCTACTTGAAAGGCTTAGGATTGATCCGTCCCGACCGTACGCAAAATGTTTCGGTCGGCTATACCCACCTGTTCCGTTCTACGCTGATCAGTGAAACGCGGCTCGGCTTCACGAAGGCGTTTCTGGCCCGGCAGAGCGACGGCGACCGCTACTCAACGAACTACGCCAGTCAATTGGGATTGAAGAATCTGGCGCCGAATCCCGGCGATTACACCCTGCCCAATATCAATCTCACCGGCTATGCGCCGGGTTTTCCGACCGGCACCGGCGGCTTCGTGGGCTATGGCCTTCGGATCGTGCAAAACAATATCTATTACCGCGCGGCCGAGACGATCACCAAGGTGTACAACCGCCACAACGTCAAGATGGGCGGAGACGTCAGCCGGCTCATGGTGGGGTATGACCAGGGTTCCAATCAGAACGGCATCTTCAGTTTCGGGGGCACTTTCAGCGGAGACTCTTTCGCAGACTACCTCCTGGGCCTGCCGCTTTCCGCCGTCGGCGGCCTGGGCAGCCTGGGCAACTTCGGCGGAGTTGCCAAATACGCCATCGCGACCCAATTTCAAGGATTCGTCCAGGACGATTGGAAGATCAGCGACCGCCTGACCTTAAACCTGGGACTGCGCTATGAAGCCTTCCAGCCCTGGCGCGGGCGCCTGGCCAACTTCGATCTCGCGACCGGCCGCCAGCTTCTGGCCGGCAGTTCCACGTACTTCGTGCCGGGCCAGGGCCTGGTGCAAGGTTCCGGTTCTCCCCTATTGCCGGAGCGGCCGATTCGCGGCGACTACAACAACTTTGCGCCGCGCCTGGGCATCGCCTACCGGCTCGGAGAGAAGACCACCATTCGCTCCGGCGGCGGCATTTTTTACGCCTTGAACACCGGCGGCACCGAGATCAACGGGATGCTCAGCACCGCCCCGTTTTTCATTAACGCCAACCTGGTATCCAGTTCCACCACGCCGCAATTGTTTCTTTCCAACCTGTTCCCTGCCCCGGATCAGACCAGCACGTCGGTCAGCAACGCGGTCGATCTCCGCAAGCGGACCGGCTACGTCTACTCCTACAACTTCACCATCCAGCGCGAGCTGAGTTCCGGGATGCTACTGGAAGCCGGCTACATCGGCAATACAGCTCAGAAGCAGATCGGCACACTGTACGTCAATCAGCCGGTGCTGCCGCCGGACCCGCTCAATCCGTCCGCCTTTTCGGCGCGCCAGCTCTATCCGAAGCTGATCCCGGGCTTCGGCCTCACGTCCAACTACAACTGGTCGAATTACAACGCGGGCTACATCAAGCTGGAGCAGCGGGTGAAAGCGGGGATCTCCTACATTCTATCGTACACGCACTCCCGCCTTCTCGATAGCGGCGGGGCGGGCCAGAATATGCTCGACCGCCGTCCGGAGCGGGCGCTGTTCGACACCGACGTACCCAACAATTTCATCGCCAGCTATGTATGGGATCTTCCCTTCGGCAAAGGCCGCAAGTACGGCATTGCCAATCCTCTCCTGGACGGTTTCCTGGGGGGCTGGGAGTTGAGCGGCATCACCAATTTCCGCTCCGGCATGCCTTTGAATATCACCACGGCCAACGATATCGCCAGGGTGGGCACCGGCGGCCAGCGTCCGAACGCCACCGGCGTTCCGGAACGCCGGCTTGATCCGCGCACCAATGGGCTGGTGGGCTTTGACCGCGCAGCGTTCGGCACGCCGGCCACGGGCACGTTCGGCAACCTGGGCCGCAATACACAGCGCGGTTTCGGCATTAATCAATGGGACGTCGGCGTCAGCAAAAATTTTGCCATCCGCGCTTTGGGCGAAGCCTCTCGTTTGCAGATCCGGGCCGAGTTCTTCAATTTCTTTAACCATACGCAGTTCTCCGGCATCGGTACGGCGCAGAACGTCCCCGCTACTTTCGGAATCGTCAATAGCACGCTCGATCCGCGCATCCTTCAATTGGCGGCCAAGCTCTACTGGTAACGGTCCCGCCAGACGGCATCGTATGCGCTCCAACGGAAGAGCCTCAGCTTGTACAATAGGTCTTATAGATCTTAATTTGAAAAGACCCTGAAGTCGACATGTCCGAATCCGAATCTTCACTTGCCTCTGCGCCAGGCTCCGCAATTTCCGGCAACCGGCAAGTACGGCTTCAGGCACTCACGGAGATGGTCCGCCGGTCCTACGCCGGCCCGATCGGCTCCCTGCTGGGCATTATCTTCCTGGTAACAGCCACTCCGCTCTACCGCGATCATCCCCGCGCCACGGTGCTCTACGCCGGGATCCAACTGCTCCGCCTGGCTGTCCGCGTCGTGCTAACTTGCGTGTGGCGGTCCAATTATGGGACCGCGCCGACCTTTTCCCTCCGGCTGATCTCCCTGTCGGCGTTCACGCTTTCGGTGCCCACCGGTCTTTTCACCGCGTTTGTGCTTCTGCAATACGGATACGAAAGCTGGACCACCTTTCTCGTGTGCGTGTTTGCCATGGCCTGCGCGACTTCATCCACGACCACCATCGCTCCGCACCTGCGCCTGGCCCTCCTGTTCGAGGGGACGCTGCTGCTTCCCATCATAGGTGTCAACCTCTGGGTGGGAGGAATGCAGGCATACGCGGTAGCCGCAGCTATCGGACTGTTCAATGTCTATATCGCTATCGAGATTATTCACTTGAATGCGGATTATTGGAATGCAGTGGCGGCCGACCTTGCCCTCAAGGCTCGCGCCGAGGAATTGCAGTCCGCGCGGATGGCCGCGGAGGCGGCGAGCCGCGCCAAAAGCGATTTCCTGGCCAATATGAGCCACGAGATCCGCACTCCGATGAATGGCGTGCTGGGAATGCTCGAACTCGTGCTGCGGACCGATCTTCCGGAAAGGCAGCGCGAATACATCTCCGACGCTCGCGATTCAGCCCGCTCCCTGCTCCGGCTCCTCAATGATCTGCTCGACTACTCCAAGACGGAGGCCGGACGGCTCGAACTCGAAGAAACCGATTTCGCCCTAGGTGACCTGATCGCGGACGTTCTGAGCCCCTTCTCGGCCGCCGCGTCGGCGAAGCACATCGAGCTGAGCTCGGCGATGACAGAGACGGTTCCGGAATTTCTGAGAGCCGATCCCACCCGGTTGCGCCAGGTGCTCACCAACCTGGTTTCCAATGCACTCAAGTTTACCGGTTCGGGCTCCGTCCGTGTGTCGGTTTCCCGCGAGGCGAATCATGGGGAAAATATCTTCCTTCACTTCACGGTCGCCGATACCGGTATCGGAATTCTGCCGGATAAGCAGTCCAGCATTTTTGAAGCGTTCTCCCAGGGAGACACCTCCATTACGCGGCGTTTCGGCGGCACCGGATTGGGACTGACGATCTGCCGCCAACTGGTTACCTTGATGGGCGGAAGGATCTGGGTGGAAAGCCAGGTGGGCCAGGGCAGCAGGTTTCACTTCACGGTCTACGGCAAGCCCGCATTACGGAAGGTTGCCCTTGCCAGGCCGGCCGCGCGGCCGCTGTGTGAGCCCGCAAATGGGCGCGTTTTGCGAATTCTGGTTGCCGATGACAACATCATCAACCAGAAAGTCTGCACGCATCTTCTCAAGATGGTGGGCCATGAATGCGAAGTCGCCGGGACTGGACGGGAGGCGCTTGTCAAATGCCGCGACATGCGCTTTGATCTGGTTCTGATGGATGTTCACATGCCCGAAATGGATGGGCTGGAGGCGACGAGGCGCATTCGAGCGCTGGAGGCTTCGGTGGACCGGCATACGCCCGTTGTTGGCGTTACCGCCAGCGCGGAACCGGCCGACCTGGAAAGATGTCTTCTGGCTGGAATGGATGCCTGGCTCACCAAGCCAATTACGCTGAATAGCATCGAAGGCGTATTGGCCCGCGTGATGAACGGCGAACCCCTCGCCCCAGCATAAGGTGAAATACCGCCCTTAGGCCACCAGCAGGGCCGCCAGGCGGCGGGCGATCCGGTCCGCATCTCCCGGCCGCAGGGCCTCGGGCAGAAACACGATCGTTCCGGCCGCAGCCAGTTTCTCGAAGACACAAATGGGCGGATCCCCCTCCTGGAGGGCATTCATCAGGTCGCGCGCATTCTTGCCGGTCACCGCCGCATCAATCGTCACCACCGCCTGCGGCGCCTTGCCGCGCGGCTGCGAATCCCGAACCTGCGCATCAACGCCCGGGATACCGCGCACGCCGGCGACAATTCGCTCCACATCCGCGCGCCACGCGCGGCGTTCCGCGTCGAAATCGCGCCGCGCATACAACTGGAGGGCCGTGAGCAAGCCGACCACCTCTTCCTTGCCCACCTTGAAGCCTCGCCCGATGCCATGGTGCGGCGGCCCGGCCAGCACGCCTTCCCGAATGAGCCGCCGATACGGCCAGGTCTCCGGAAACACGTCCATATCCTGATGCTGCAAGGCCGCCGACAGAATCAGGTTGCGCCGGCCGCACAGGATTCCGGATGCCTGGGGGCCGCGGATATGTTTTCCTCCGCTGAAGGCTACCAGGTCGGCGCCCTGCGACAGGAACAGGTTCAGATTCTCCGTAGGCGGCAGTTCCGCGGCGGCATCCACGATCACCGGCAGGCCGTGCCGGTGGGCAATCTCCGCGAACTCGTCGAGCCGCAGCGCGCCCTCCGCCACGCCTGCCTGGTAGAAAAACGCGCAGGTCCGCTCCGTGATCGCCGCTTCCACCTCATAAGCAAACGTGTGGTAATAGTAGCCTGCCTCCACAAAATGGGCTCCGGCCGCACGCAAGGCGTGGTCGTAATCGTTGCGATGCGTGCGCTGGACAACGAACTCATTCGGCATCCGGGAAGTATCCGGCAGCCGGTTCATGCGGTTCACGTCCATGCCGGCCAGGCATGCCGCAGCCGCCAGCGTCAATGCGGCCGAGGCTCCGCTGGTCACAATTCCCGACTCTGCGCCGGTCACTTCGGCGATGATCCGCCCGGCCGCTTCCTGCAAATCTTCCATACGGATGCAGCAATCGCTGGCCGCTCGCATGGCATCCATGACCTCGGGCGGCAAGGGAGCTCCGCCGACCTTGGTGCTGAAGCTGCGGGCGTTGATCACGCGCCGCACGCCCAGCCGCTCATAGATATGCGTCTCAGGCATGCTCACGGATCGCCCGCTCCTCCCAGATTTTCCCGGCTGGCTCACTGACCGGCACCTCCAGCAATCGTGCCGGGTTCACCACGGTCATTTGGTAAATTGCCTCCTCGGAGATACCTTGCGCCCGCAGCAGTGGCAGGAACCGGAGCGGCACGTGCGCGTACCCCTTGCCGCCATAGACAGCCAGATGCTGCTTGGTGCAGACATCGCCGCCCAGCACGATGCGCGCGAGATAGCCTTCCGCGATCAACCGGCCTACGTTGGCCGCCCGCACTTCATCACTGGGGTAACCCTGGCCGGTATAGCCGATGTTGTCGATGCTCAAGTACACACCCTCCCGGGCAATTGCCATCAGACGCCCGGTTTCGTAGCGATCGCCAAGGTGGCTGATCATGATGCGCTCCGGAGGAACGCCCTCCTCGCGCAGCAATCCG
This sequence comes from uncultured Solibacteraceae bacterium, assembly GCA_964568355.1. Taxonomy (GTDB): domain Bacteria; phylum Acidobacteriota; class Terriglobia; order Bryobacterales; family Bryobacteraceae; genus JAJPJX01. Next base: position 8,152 of record CAZMRK010000452.1, read on the forward strand.
ATCTGTTCCAATGCCAGCTCTCCGAAGTGCGTCGTGTGAGTCACAAAGGCTACACCCGTTCGCCGCTGCGCGCGGGCGCAAGCACGGAAAACCCGCTCCTGTGCCGGCGAGATATGATGCCGCTCGGTTCCGATCTCGCCGATTACGCCGGCACACACATCCGTGCCGTCCAGGCCCACTGTCAGCTCTTCCACTACCTGGTCCGCCAGACCGTTGGTGTCGGTTTCGAAGATATAAGGCGGGTAGACAACCTCCCGATACCAGCCGGCTCCCATCACGATGTGCAGCCCGGTGGCCTCCGCGATGCGCCGCAGCGCTGCCGGATTGCGGTTGAGGCCGCCCGTCGTCACATCCATCACCGTCTGCCCGCCGGCGGCCTTATAGTGAGCCAACTCTTCGATCGCCAGTTGTTCGTCATCGAGAATGACGTCGTAACTGGGCAGCATTTTCCACAAATCGCAGAGGATGTGCTCGTGGGAGAGGGTGTACCCGGCTGCACCGGCGGCAATCGGGCCACGAACCGTCATGATGGGCATTCCTGACAGCTTACCCGCCGCCGGAGGCCTCTGGCAAGATATCCTCCCCGTCGTGATAGACTTCCATTAATCAGCGAGGCCATGGGATTCTACAAACTCGGAGGGATGATCGTTGCGTGCAGCGCTATCTGCCTGGCCGCGCGCGTGGACGATCCCGCCGAATTCTTCGAGGCCAAAGTTCGCCCCGTTCTGGTCAAGAACTGCTACGCCTGCCATACCACGTCCAAGCTCGGCGGCCTCCGGCTGGATTCCCGCGCAGGCCTGCTGAAGGGCGGCAATGACGGCCCGGCCATCAGCCCGGGCGACCCCGAGAAGAGTCTTCTCATCCAGGCCGTGCGCCACACGCATGCGCGATTCAAGATGCCCCCGCAGAACCGGTTGGCTGCCGAAGAAATCGCGGCACTCGAACAATGGGTGAAGGCCGGCGCCGTTTGGCCCGAACAGGCCAAGGGCACAGCGGAGCCGGCCGCAAAGTTCTGGTCCTTTCAGCCTGTGCGCAAGCCGGCTGTCCCGGCCGTAAAGAACACAGCGTGGCCTTCCAATGACATCGATCGGTTCATCCTCTCCCAGCTCGAGCAGCGCGGCCTGAAGCCGGTTTGGCCGGCCGACAAACGCACCCTCATCCGCCGCGCAACCTTCGATCTCACCGGCCTGCCGCCCACGGCCGAAGAGGTCGCTGCCTTCGAAAAGGACACCTCGCCGGATTCCTTCGCCAAAGTTGTCGACCGTCTCCTCGCCTCTCCCCGTTACGGAGAACGCTGGGCGCGCTACTGGCTCGACATCGCACGCTATTCCGACGATGTGATGTTCGGCGCCGCCCCGAACTTTTATCTGTACCGCGATTGGGTCATCCGAGCCTTGAACCACGACATGCCCTACGACCTGTTCGTTAAGGCGCAGTTGGCGGCCGACCAGATTCCCGGTGTGAACAACCAGGAACTGCTGCCCGCCCTCACGCTCTTTGTGGATGCGCCCAGCGAGTTTACCGACGACGATCGCGTCGATGTCCTGACCCGCGGTTTTCTGGGACTCACCGTGGCGTGCGCCAAGTGTCACGACCACAAATACGACCCCATCCCCACCAAGGACTACTACGCGCTGCTGGGAGTTTTTCGCAACACGGAATACCGTGAAGTGTCGCTCGCCCCGGCCCCGGTCGTGGAGGCTTACAAGGAGCACAAGAAGAACGTCGATGAGCAGGAGGCGGCGCTCAAGAGCTTCTTGCGGACCGAAAGCGAACAAGTGGTCGAGGTACTCGCGGGTAACACATCGCGCTACCTGATGGCCGCGTGGCGTGTGATGGCCCAAAGGCAGCCTCTCGCAGCCGCGGCCCGCCAGCTGGATCAGGAGACCCTCGATCGCTGGGTCACTTATTTGCACGCACCGGCTAAGCAACATCCTTACTTAAAGGATTGGGAAGGCCTGCTCTCCCGACACGCCGCCGAAGCGGAGATGCGCAAGGCGTCCGACGCTTTTCAGGAACTGGCCGTCGAGACCCTCCGCCAAAAGCGGGCCGTGGACGAGTACAACCGGGCTATCTCCTATGGCGCCAAGACCCAGCGCATGCTCGGCGACGTGGTGGGCCGCACCATGGATCGGGCTCATTACATGCTCTGGCAGGAACTCGCCGCCGAAGGCAACCCTCACGCCAACGACGCGGTGCCCGACGCGCGCGTCGACGGCGTTCTGTACTACAAGGGTGAAAAGGTGGAGCGCTTCCTGCCACCTTCCTATCGCGAGCACCTCGCCCAAATGCGCACGCGGCTCGGGCAGCTCAAAGCTGCGATGCCACCGCAGTATCCTTACCTGAGCATCATTCAGGACGTGCCGAAGCCCGAGAACCTCCACGTCTTCATTCGGGGCAATGCGCAGAACCCGGGCGAGGAAGCCCCGCGCGCATTTCTCACCGCTTTGCGCGATTGCGCGCCGCAGCCGTTCACCAGGGGCAGCGGGCGGCTGGAGTTGGCCGAAGCGATCGCCAATCCTCACAATCCTCTGACCGCGCGAGTCATGGTCAACCGCGTCTGGCAATACCATTTCGGCTACGGCATCGTTCGGACCCCCAGCAATTTCGGCCTCACCGGCGATCGCCCCAGCAATGCTCCGTTGCTCGACTATCTGGCCAGCCGCCTGGTCGAAAATCGCTGGTCGTTGAAGGCTCTGCACCGCGAGATCCTGCTTTCCTCCACCTATGCCCTCAGCGCCGATCGCGCTCCGGAAAATACTACGGCCGACCCGGACAACCGGCTCAACTGGCGTTACAACCGCCAGCGCCTGGATGCAGAAGCTCTGCGCGACGCCCTCCTGTTCGTCGCAGGCGATCTCGATCCGAAGGCCGGCGGTCCGCCGGTGCCGCTCGAAGATTCGAAGAACCATCGCCGCACGGTCTATGGCCGCATCAGCCGCCAGCGTATCAATCCCATGCTGGCGATGTTCGATTTTCCCAATCCCAATATCACCAGCGAGCAGCGCGTTCCCACAACCGTGCCGCTGCAGCGCCTCTTCCTGCTGAACAGCGGGCTGATGATGCAGCAGGCGGATGCCCTGGCCGCCCGTATCGCCCGAGAAGCCGGCGATGGCCCCGAGGCCCGCATCCGCCATGCCTATCACTTGCTGTTTCAGCGTTCTCCCAAGCCGCGGGAAATCGCAGCCGCTCTCGATTTCCTCCAGACCGGAGCGGCCGCCTGGCCCGAGTATGCCCAAGTGCTGCTAAGCTCTAACGAGTTCCTGTATGTGGACTGATCCCCGCTCTTTCAGCCGGCGCCGTGCGCTCCAGACCGTAGCCAATGGCTTTGGCATGTTCGGCCTGGCGCATTTGCTAGGCTCCGACGCGCGGGCTGCCGGCCCGCTCGCTCCCAAAGCGCCTCACTTTGCGCCCAGAGCCAAACACGTTATCTTTCTGTTCCTGAACGGCGGCCTCTCGCACGTCGATTCCTTCGACCCCAAGCCATTGCTCACGAAGTACAACGGAAAGCCCAGCCCGGGCGGGAATCCGCAAACCGAGCGCAAGACCGGCAATCTCATGGCCTCGCCGTTTCGTTTTCAGCGTTACGGCCAGAGCGGCATCGAAGTCAGCGAGTTGTTTCCCAAGATCGGATCGATGATCGACGACATCTGCGTCATCCGGTCGATGACCACCGATATCCCCAACCATCCGCCTTCCCTGCTCATGATGAGCTGCGGCCGCAACGTTCTCGGCACGCCCTCCGCCGGCTCCTGGATCACTTACGGCCTCGGCACGGAAAATCAGAACCTGCCCGGGTTCTTCGTCCTGTGCCCCGGACGCCCCGTATCGGCCGGCGCCCAGTTATGGAGCTCTGCTTTTCTGCCTGGCGTCTACCAGGGGACTCATGTTGAAAACCACGAGCAGGGTTCTGATCCCGAAAAGCTGATTCCCTTCCTCCATAACTCCAAAATCGATCTGTCCGAACAGAAGCGCCAACTGTCTCTTCTACGCACTTTGAATGACGAGCATCGCCAGGATCGCCCCGGCGATCCCGAACTGGAGTCCAGCATTCAGTCGATGGAGATGGCTTACCGTATGCAAGTGGAGGCCATGGACGCCTTCGATGTCCGCAAGGAAAGCCCGGCCACGCTGGAACGCTACGGCTCCGGCGATTTCGCCCGCGGCTGCCTGCTGGCCCGCCGTCTGGTAGAGCGCGGCGTCCGCACCGTGCAGGTCTTCTGGGGCAACAGCGAACCCTGGGATCACCACGCGGATATCATGATGCATCAGAAGATGGCGCCGTTCACCGACCGGCCCATTGCCGCCCTGCTTCAGGACCTGAAAGCCAGCGGCTTATTCCAGGAGACTCTCGTGCTGATTGGCGGCGAGTTCGGCCGCACCCCCACCGCCGAGATCAGCGTGCGCCAATTTCTCCAGAACGGCCGCGACCACGATCCCTACGGCTTCTCCATGCTGCTCGCCGGGGGCGGCGTCAAAGGCGGCCTGGCTTACGGAGCCACCGACGACGTCGGGTGGCGCGCGATCGAAAAACCGGTGCACGTCCACGACCTGCATGCCACCATGCTGCACCTGCTGGGCCTGGATCATAAACGCCTGACCTACCACTACAGTGGCCGCGACTATCGCCTCACGGATGTGGAGGGAAATGTGGTCCACGACATCGTGGCGTGAGGGACGGCCGTGTCAGATAGCGGTAGGCCGAATCGACACAGTTCTGAAGGGGCAGGTCGGTGTCCACCACCAACTTTGGAAGCGCAATCGGCTCGAATTGGTCCCGCACCCGGAGGTACAAATCGAAGTCACGGTTACGAGCCGGATGCTCACGATCCGCCGCCAATCGGGCTTTGGCCGTCTGCTCCGCGCAGACGCACTCGATGATTCGCCACGTGGCGCCCTGGATTGCGTTTTCGATCTGATAGCGCCGGGAAAACGTCCTCCCGTCCAGGAAGACAAACAGGTCGGGATGGTGCGCAAAAAGGTAATCCGCCGTCTGCCGCATCAGGGACACGCAAAAATCGTCCTGATCGGCGCTGTACTCCACGTAGGCAGGTGGAAACAACGTACTGCGAACAATATCCTTATCCAGTACCACCCCGGCGCAGCGTTCGGCCAGCGCTCGCGCCAGTGTACTCTTCCCTGTTGCGGGCAGCCCGGCCATCAGCACGAGCATGATTTCTCCTACGATGTCTGTAGCAGTTTCCGGGCGTTGCGTTCCCGAATGGCACTGGC
>CAZMRK010000453.1:0-25934 GCA_964568355.1 uncultured Solibacteraceae bacterium
GTTCGGCGAGGAGCGCTTCGCCGATATTCTCGTCGCCCACGCCTCCGAGCCGCCCGAGGCCATCATCGCCGCGGTCAATCAAGCCATCACGGCCTGGGAGGCGGGCGCGCCTGCCGCCGACGATATCACGCTGGTGGTAGCCAAACGAGCCGCGGCGGGCGTTCCCGCCTGACCGGCCACACGCAAACTTGGGAGCTTTCGGGGCTGGGATGGTATATTGCCACTGATGAGAATTGCCATCCTCGGACTGGGCTTCATGGGCAGCACGCACGTGAAGGCCCTCCAGAAAATTCCCTCCGCAAAACTGGTCGCGGTAGCGAGCCAGGAGGAGAAGCGCCTTGCCGGCGACCTGAGTGACATTCAAGGCAACATTGGCGGACCTGGAGAAAAAATGGATTTCTCCCAGGTCAACAAGTATTGGGACGCGGAAGAAGCCGTACGCGATCCGGCGGTGGAAGCGGTGGACATCTGCCTCCCCACGGATCAACACACGCCCATTGCGATTGCGGCGCTGCGCGCGGGCAAGCACGTGCTGGTCGAAAAGCCGATGGCGCTCGATGGCGCCGCCGCGGACCAGATGATGCGGGAAGCCGAGAAAAGCGGCCGCATTCTGATGGTCGCCCAGGTGCTGCGCTTTTTTCCCAGCTATCGCGCCGCATCGGACCTGGTGCGCTCCGGCAAGCTGGGACAGATTCGCTCCGCCCTCTTCCGGCGCCGCTGCGCCGCTCCCGGGTGGAGCCAGTGGATGCAGGATTCCAGCAAAAGCGGCGGCGGCGTCTTCGACCTGCTGATCCACGACGTGGATATCGCCCTGCACATGTTGGGCGCGCCGGAGGCAGTCAGCGCCACCGGATATGAAGCCATGCCGCGCGGCATCGATACCATCACCGCGCAATTCGTTTATCCCAAGATCAACACAGTTACCGTGACCGGCGGATGGCACCATCCCAAGGCCTACCCCTTCTCGATGGAGTTTACCGTGGTCGGTGATGAAGGTACGCTCGAATTCAGTTCGGACGGCCGTCCTTTGACCCTGTATCGCGCGAATGGCGAGCAGGAACTCGTGGAGACTCCCGAGGTCGACGGCTACCTGGCGGAACTGCGGTACTTCCTGGAATGCGCCGAGGCCGGCCGCAAACCGGAGCTGTGCCCGCCGGAGGAATCCGCGGCAGCAGTGAAGTGGACGCGCCGGATGGTGGAATCCAGAAACAAAAATGGAGAGAAACTCGGATGCCTGTAAAAGACCTGGAAATCGGAGCGATGTTTTGGGCCGGGCGCGACCCGGTGGAGACCTTGCGGGAACTGAAGTCCCTGGGGTTCCGTAGCGGGCAGTTGGGCCTGCCTGGAGATCTGAGCCTGGACGGACCCGCCTGGAAAAAGGCGCTCGCGGACGAAGGCTTCACGCTGTTCACGGTCTTCTGCGCGTACAACGGAGAAGACTACGCCGATATTCCGACCGTGAAGAACACGGTGGGCTTCATTCCCAGAGCCACGCGCGAAGAAAGGCTGGCCCGCACGCACGCCGCCAGCGATTTTGCGGCGGAGATCGGCGCGCCGGGAATTGCGGCCCACATCGGCTTTGTGCCGGAGGATACGTCCGACCTGGACTATATCAACGTGCGCGACATCGTGCGCTCGATCTGCGACCACGCCGCCAAATATGGGCAGACCTTTGCCCTGGAGACCGGGCAGGAGGCCGCCGAAACGCTGCTCGCATTCTTCCATGACGTCAACCGGGAGAATTTGCGGATCAACTTCGACCCGGCGAATATGATCCTCTACGGCACCGGCGACCCGATCGAAGCCGTAGGTGTTCTGGGAACGCACGTGGTTACCGTGCACTGCAAGGACGGGAACTGGCCTCCCAAGAATGTTCCCGGCGCCTTGGGCGAAGAGAAGCCGCTGGGCCAGGGCTCGGTCGGCATGGATCGTTTTGTGGCCAAGCTGAAGCAGATCGGCTACAAAGGTCCCCTCTGCATCGAGCGTGAAGGCACCGATCACGCCCGCTGGGTCCACGATCTGAAGCTCGGGCTTCAGTTGTTGCAAAGTCTGGTGTAGCGCTACGTGGCGCCGGTTTGATCGGGCAGCATCGGCCCGCGTGCCGATGCCGGCGCCTGCACTTCCGGGGATCGCTCGCGCATCGCGGGCGCTTCCCCGTCGGCTCCAGGCTGTAAGGTGAAATAAAACGTAGCTCCCTGCTCTACCGCCCCGCTACCCCACACCGTCCCTCCGTGGCGATGCACGACGCGCTGCACGGTGGCCAAGCCGATCCCGGTTCCCGGAAACTGGTCCACGCTATGCAGCCGCTGGAAAGCGCCAAACAGCTTTGCGCTATAGGCGGCGTCAAATCCCGCCCCGTCATCGCGTACAAAGTAAACCGGCCTTCCGTCCGAGTGGGGCATACGACCGAATTCGATCCGAGCTGTCGGGTGGCCGGAAGTGAACTTCCACGAATTTCCGAGCAGGTTCTGCAACAGCACGCGGAGCAATCCCTGGTCGCCCACCGCCGTCACCCCCGCTTCGATGATGAACTCGACCTGGCGGCCGGGGTCGCCCTGCCTCAGATCGTCGCTGATCGTCTGGGCCATGCGGCTTAAATCGATCTTCTCCCGCGACATTTGCGCGCGCGTCACACGCGACAGATTCAGCAGGTCCGAAATCAGCGAGGACATGCGCTCGGTAGCCGCCCGCACGCGCTTCAGGTAGTCCGCCGCCTCGGGAGGCAACTGGCTGGAATATTCTTCGAACAGGATCCGGCTAAAGCCGTCGACGGCCCGCAAGGGAGCCCGCAAATCATGTGAGACCGAATAGCTGAACGCTTCCAGCTCGCGGTTGGTGGCGTCAAGCGTGGTCTGGCGTTCGATCAGGGCCTGTTCGGCGCGCTTGGCGGCGGAGATGTCCAGGCGGTGCCCCAGCAGCGACAGAGGTTTTCCGTCCGGCGCATATTCCAACTGCGCGAAGCTGCGCAGCCAGATATACTCGCCGTTCCGGCGGCGGAAGCGGTACTCCGTCTCGACCTCTTGCGCGCGCCGGCCGAACTGCTCGCGGTCCTCCTTCCTCACCCGCTCCTGATCGTCGGGATGGGTGTGCTCCATCCAGAACCCGGAGGCCGCCATGATCTCCTGCGGGCTGTATCCCAGGATGCGCTCGGAATTCGGGCTTACGTAGGTGACCTGCATAGTAGTGAGGTCCTGCCGGAAAATCACCGTGGGGCTGGTCTCGATCAGGTGCTGCAGGAAATGTTCCGTTTCGCGCAGCTTTCCTTCCCGCTCGCTGAGAAGCTGGTCGGCCTTGACCAGGGCTTCGCCGAGTTGCCCGATTTCATCGCCTCCGAGGCGCTGCGGTTCGAGCGGATCGCGCTCGGCCAGACGGCCCGCGTTGCGCCGCAGCACGGCGATGCGGCTCACCACAGCGGCTCCCAGCAAGGCCGGCGCTAACAAGCCCGCGATGAGGCCCAGCAGCGAGGCTGCGCCGATCCAAAGATACGTCTGGCGCCGCCCCCGTTCCGCCTCGCCGCTGCGGATCGCCAGCAGGCGTTCCTCCTCGGCATACATGGCGGAAAGTTCGGCGCGCGCTTCTTCCATGCTGCGGCTGCTGCGGACCAGGGCGGACTGAAGATCGGCCGTGCCGCCTGATTCACGGAAGACGCGCAGGAGCGCGGCCAGAGCGGTCATGCGGCTTTTCACCTGCTCTCGAACGCGCCGTGCCCGCGCCGCCTGCGCCGGATTATCTCCAATCAGGCTCTCCAGGTGGCGGATCAGGCGCGGCAGTTCGCGACTCGAATCGCGATAGGGCGCCAGCGAGTCGCGGTCGCGGGTCAGCAGGTATCCGCGTACACCCGCTTCCGCCTCCACCATCAGGTTTTCGAGCGATTGGAGGTCCGCACGCACTTCGAAGGTGTGGCGCACCCATTGCTCCGCCTGCTGCTGCCGGTATTGCACGACAAATAGCGTAGTGGCGGCCAATAGAAGAGCGGCGACGGGCGCCGCGACTGCCGCCAGAACTTTGACACGCAAAGGCAGGTCAGCAAAGGCGCGCCATCTCACGATTGGATTATAAACGCAGACGGGACCCGCCCGGGGGGCGGGTCTTCACGCTGCGCGTACGCTACGGAGTGGTCGTGTCCGTCGTATCTGTCGACGGATTGGGATTGTACACCGGTATGGTGACGATATTGCTGACGTAGCCGGCCTGCGCGATGTAGAACTGCGTGACGGGATTCGTCGGAATATCGGAGTTCAACTCCAGATCCACCTCCCAGACGCCGACCATGCCCTTTTTCAACTGAGCGGTCAGCACGTTGGCAGTTTTGCCTCCCACCTGCGCATCGTCGACAACCTGCACGGGCGTGTTGTCCGGGCCTTGGAACTTCTGGCCGGTATTGACTCCGTCGGTAGGAGTGGGGATACCAAGGCCGGTCGCCAGAACCGTAATCGTCTCGCCGGGAAGAGCCGGGTTATCCTGCGTTACCGGAGCGCCGGCCACGTTGGCACAGCAAAGGGCGGGCGTCGTCGGCGTCATGACGACCTGCGCATCACCCGACGCGCCGGTCGCGGCAGCCGTATACACCAGGCCATTGCCGTCCGGACCGGCCACGCGCGCCTTCAGGCGAATGCGGTCAAACTGGCCGGCCGCGGTGGCCTCCACCTGTGGGTCCGGCGTGTTGTTAATGAGCCCGATGAGCGCGTCGCGAACGGTGTCCAAAGTATCGCTGGCGGTCACCGTATAGCTGTAGGTACGGGCGCTGTCGCCTTCCCCAATGGTGATCGAGGCGACGTCGCCGGCATTGATCGAGCCATCGACCGAAACCGTGCCCGTGGCGTAGCTGGAGCTGTGCATCACGACTGCCGGCCTCGGATCAGGACTATCGGAATAGGTGAAAACACCGGGGTTCTGCGGCACGATCGTCACCGCGGCAGGCGTGGTCACGGTCACGCTGCCATCGGCATGTGCCGTGCGCACAATGGCGTTCACACTGGTCACATCGGTGAATTCGAACGGAATCTGGGCATTGATCTGGCTCGGCGACACGTAGAACAGCGGTGAGCGGATCCCGTTGAAGTACACCTGGGTATTCGCCAGCGTCTCCGGCAACTGGTCCCCATCCGGGGCCGTCTCGATCGAATCGCTCAGGTTTGAGCCGAGCACCGAAACAATGGTGCCCGGAGCGATCTGCGCCGCATCCCCTCCACGGTCCAGCGTAGAGCCGCTCGTGGTAGGCGTGATCGTCGACGACGAGGACGTCGAGGCGGCGAGTGTAATCGCATTGCCGTCCGAGCCGGCGACACGTGCGGTGAGGATCACGGTGTAAACCACCTCATTTGCGGTCGCGAAGACATTAGGGTCCCCGGACCCGGCATTGATCAGATTCACCAGTCCCCGCGTTACCGAGCCCAGGTCGTCTGATGCCAGCACTTTATAGGTGTACTCTTTATCGTTGATCGTGATGGTGACCGTGTCGTCCGCGGTGATGTCCCCGTCCAGGGCCACCGCACCGACGGCATGAATTTCGAAGCTGGCCCCATTCCGCACGCCGGTGTAGGGGACATTGTGCTCCCCAGGAGAAAAGACCTCGATCCGGCGATTATAAGTGTCGGCCACATAGAGATTCGTGCCGTCCCAGGCCAGGCTGGCCGGCGTGCGAAGAGAGTCAACGGCATCCGACGCCTGGTTGATCTCCCCCCCGAGTTGGCCGATGACGTAGTCCGCGCTGGCGGCATTCTGCGTGGGAATCGAGCTGAACACCAGCACCCGGTCATTGCCGCCATCGGCGATGAACAGGCGCTTCCCGTCGGAAAGCGAGTACCGGGGGAAGCTCAGCGTGGCATTGCACTGCTCGGGGAAGAGTAGCGCCCCCGTGTCGGCGTCGGTCCCCGTCGAATCGCACAACACCTTCGACAGCGTCCCATCGGAGGCCACGCTGTAGGAGTTGTTGGCAATCGAGCTGGTCATGTCCGGCTGCCCGATCTCTACATCCGCCGGGGCCTGGTTCGTGGTTGGGATCGAGTTCCAGATCAGCACGCGATGATGCCCCAGATCCGTCACGAACAGGTGCTGCCCGTCGGAGGTGACCGAGACCGGATTCAGCAGATTATTCGGCAGCGCGTCCGAATTGGCCTGGGTCAGGTCCGGCTCCACGAAGGTCGTAAAGTTCGGCTGCCCAAGCACCACGTCGGCCGAAGCGCCGTTGCTGGTAGGAATCGAATTGTAGATCAGGACGCGGTGATTCTGCGTGTCCGCCACATACAGCTTGCCATCCTGAATCCACACCCCCTGCGGGCCGCGCATGGACTTTGCGGTCGGGATATTGCCTGGGGGGATCGACCCCGTCTTGAAGTCCGGCTGGCCGACCACCACGTCAGCAGGGGTGTTGTTCGAGGTTGGGATGGAGTTCCAGATCAGCACCCGGTTGTTGTCGGTATCGGCAACCACCAGGTGCACACCGTCCGAAGCGACGGCGGTTGGCGTACGCATGCCGGTCTCGTTCAGGGCGATGTCGCTGTGCGTGAAATCCGGCTGCCCCAAAACCACATCGGCCCGCCCCACGCAGACCGGGCACTTCGTGTTGTATTCCAGGGCGTCGGTGGGCGAAGGCAGCCAGCTCGAGACGTTCCGGTAGACCAGCACGCGATTGTTGATCGGCCCGGCGCCGAAACGGTTGCCATCCACCACGAACAGCATATTGTTCGCAAACGCCACGCCACCCGCCGCCCCGAGCAAGGTGTCGCTGGCGCCCTCATCCTGTTGGGTGAAAGTAATTTGGCCGATGACCAGGCGCGCGGCCTGGCCAGTAGCAAAGTCGGCGGCGCACATCGCCGCTGCGGTCAAAATTAAGACAAAGATACACTTCATGTTTGTGTGGTGTGGACGCGCTGCAATTCGGGGCTTAGCTTTCCGATTATAGCAAGCGTGTGAGACGAAACTGGGCCTCCCCCGGTTTCGCTTTTCCTTTTCGCCTCCCGTGGTACTGCCTTTGCCGGGCGGCACAATTTCTCAGGACTGGGTGCCGTCGATCTTCTGGCCGGAGAGCAAATAGGAGAGTTGACCGAACTGGAACCGGCTCAGCGCGCCGAATACTCCACCGATCCGGGCCTGCAGCCCGGCCATCAGACCGAGATGCTTGCTGATAAAAACGGCCGTACCGATCTTCCGGTCGGCCATGCGCAGCGCGGGTTCCTCTCCATGGCCGTGGTGCACTGCCTGCACCGCCGGCAGCAACAGGATCTTCTTGCCCGAACGTCGCACCTGAAAGGCCAGCTCCGCATCGCTGCCGAACTGTCCATAGCGCTCGTCGATGCCGCCCAGGGCCTTCAGGAAAAATGATCGCAGCAATACGGCCGCCCCCCGTGGATATTGCACCGTATATGGCTCCTCGCGGATTTCCGCCGCCGTGTAGGAATCCTCGGGCGGCAGTTCGCCCAACTGCGGCGCGGGCGTCCCCTCCGCGGTGACCAGCAGCGGGCATACGGCGCCGATCTCCGGCTGGCTATCGAGCACCGCAAGCAAACCGGCTACTGTGTCCGGAAAAACCTCGGTGTCTTCATGCAGCAAGAGAATCGACTCTCCTTCGGAAGCCCGCACCCCGATATTCAGCGCCTTAGTGAGCCCAAAGTTCTTGGGCAGGCGCACGAAGCGCGCTTTCGGAAAGTCTGCCTCCACCGCGGCGATCCCGTCCGTTCCGTTATCGACTACCAGCACTTCCATACTCTCCCGGATGCTGGACTTCTCCAGGCATTCCAGGCAGCGGTGCAAGCGGTCAAGGCGGTTGCAGGAAACCACCAGCGCGGTCACTTTCAGCGGCTGTGCCGGCTCCGCCGGGGGTCGTTCCATCTCTGTTTCGGGGGGTGCTTCCGATTGGCGGGCCGCCACCCGCCCGGGCTGCGGTGCTCGGATCACACTACAATGTACCAAAGGTCTCACGAAACCGAATATGGAATCGTGCGGCCGCCGTCGTGCGTCCTGAGCGAAACTGAGGAAAACATGCGCCAACGCCTGGATAGCCGGGATCTCCGTTTTCTGGCTATCTGTTTTCTGATCCTCCTGCTAACGGTGTGGTTCTCCGCGCGCTTCTTCTACCGCGCTTTTCCCGAGGCTTCCATCGATTTCCGGGTCACTCGCGGCGAAGCCCGCGTCCTGGCGGAGGCCTTCCTGCGTTCCCAGGGGCACCGGGTGGCGGACTACCGCGAGGCATCGCGATTTCGTTATGACGACAATGCCAAGACCTTTCTCGAACGCGAGCTCGGCCTGGAAGAAGCCAACCGGCTCATGTCCACACGGGTGCGGCTGTGGCAATGGTCGGAACGCTGGTTCCGCCCGCTCGAAAAGGAAGAGTTCCGGGTGGATGTCACGCCCCGGGGCGAGATCGTGGGATTTGCGCATTTGGTTCCGGAGGCCGCGGCGCGGCCCAGCCTCTCGCCCGCCCAGGCGCGTGCGCTGGCTGAAGAGTTTCTCCGCGGCCCGATGCACCGCGATCCGTCGGCACTGGATTTTGTGGAAGGTTCCAGCGTCACGCGTCCGGCCCGCACCGACCACAACTTTACGTGGAAAGAGCGGGACTTCGACCGCAAGGGCGCTACCTACCGGCTGGAAGTCTCCGTGACCGGCAGCGAGGTCGCCGGCTACCAGGAGTACCTCAAGGTGCCCGAGACCTGGCAGCGCGAATATGGACGCCTGCGCTCCCGCAACAACACCACCCAGAGCATCGATAGCGCGTTCATGCTGCTGCTGGTGGTAGGCTTGCTCGTTCTGCTGCTGGGTTTCGTGCGGTCGCACCAGGTGAACTGGCGCCTTTCCGCCGCTGTGGGCTTGATCGGGGCGGCGCTGATGTTCCTCTCCAACTGGAATTCGCAGCCGCTCGCCGAGTTCGCCTACCCCACCACGGACTCCTACGGGAGCTTTCTGGCACGCCAGATTCTGCAAAACCTGGCCTCCTCCCTGGCAGGCGGAGGCTTTCTGTTTGTGCTCACCGCCGGCGCCGAGGCGCTCTACCGGCGCGATTTTCCGGACCGCATCGCCCTCGGCCATCTGTTCCGTCCTCAAGGCCTGCGGACCAAGCGATTCTTCCTGGGCGCCATCCTGGGGCTGACCCTGACCGGCATTTTCGTCGCCTATCAGACCGCCTTCTATCTGCTGGCCTACCGCTGGGGTGCCTGGTCGCCGGCCGACGTCCCCTATGACGATCTCCTCAATACACGCTTCCCCTGGCTCTTCGTTCTGCTGGGAGGCTTTCTGCCGGCCGTCTCCGAGGAATTTCTCTTCCGCATGTTCGCCATCCCGTTTCTGCGCAAGCTGGTGCGTTCCACCGTGGCGGCCCTGGTGTTGGCAGGCTTCATCTGGGGATTTGGCCATGCGGGCTATCCGCAACAGCCTTTTTACATTCGCGGCGTGGAGGTCGGCATCGGCGGTGTGGTTCTGGGCTGGGTGATGCTGCGCTGGGGCATCCTGCCGACCTTGATATGGCACTACTCGGTGGACGCCATGTACAGCGCCCTGCTGTTATTGCGCTCGCACAACATCTATTTCATTCTTTCCGGAGCCGCCACGGCGGGCATCATGCTGCTACCCGTGCTCATCGCCTGGATCGCCTACCAACGCGGCCATGGTTTCGAGCCCGAGACCGGCCTCACCAACGCCGACCAGCAGGCGCCTGCGCCGCCACCACCCGCGCCGGCCCCCGCGGCCCCCACCGAGACCGTCCATCTCACCTGGACCGCCCGGCGGCGCATCTTGGCTCTTGGACTGGCGGTTGTGGCCCTGGCCACCCTGGCCGTGCCCGTGAACCGTTTCGGCGATGAGCCGCGCTTTCGGCTCTCCGCCTCCCAGGCCCGCGCCTCCGCCGATGCCTTTCTGGCTCGGCGGGGCTTCGACCGGCGCGGATTCGAGACCGTCACGTATCCCATCACCTCCTGGGATGCCGATACCGGCAAATACTTCCTGGAACGTCGCCCCGTGCCTTACCTGGCCCGGGCATACCAGCGCGACATCCCGCTTTACGGCTGGGTGGTGCGCTATTTCAAGCCGCTCGACCAGGAGGAGTGGCGCGTGGCGCTCGATCCCGCGAGCGGGTCCGTGTTCGGCTTCGAACACGTCGTTCCCGAGGATCGCCCCGGAGCCGACCTCGCGCCGGAGGAGGCCCGGCAGGTCGCCTCGCGCTACCTGGCCGATGCCGGATTCGACCTTACCCGGCTGGATCTGAAAGAAACCTCCACCGAAAAGCAGAAAGCCCGCCGCGACCATACCCTGGTCTGGGAAGCCAGGCCCGGCGACGCGCGCAACCTGGACGAGGCTCATTTCCGCGTGACCGTCGAAATCGACGGCGACCGCGTCAGCTCTCTGCAAACCTCCTGGAAGCTGCCCGAGGCCTTCGTTCGCCAGCGCTCGCAGCGTAACGCTTTGGGCATCGTGCTGCGCTGCCTGCGGCTGCTGTTCCTGGCCGCCGCCATGGTCGCCGGGCTCGGCCTGCTGATCCAACGGACCCGCAAGCACGCCCTGCGCTGGCGCCCGGCCCTGCTGGTGGCCGCCCCCCTGGTCCTGCTAGGCCTGATCGATTCGATCCAGCATTTCCATCTGGCCTTCCGGAACTATGACACGGCCGTGCCCCTGGGTACGTTCCAGGCCAGCCTCGTCACCGGCATCGTGATCTCGCTGATCGCTGCCGGCCTCGGGCTTACCGGCGCGGCCGGACTGCTGGTATCGCTACAGCCGGGCGCGCTGGCTGTACCGCAGACGGAGGATCGCCGCAAACGCGGTCTGGACGCCCTCTGCGCCGCTGTGCTGGCCGTAGGGCTGGCCGCCGCCGCGAGCCACCTGAGTCTGTTTCTGCTCGACCGCCTGCATCGCCACGCGCTTCCTTCCGTCGATGCCCCGGCCGTCTTCGCCGTCCCCTTCCCTGCTCTGTCCGCCGTGAGCGGAGCCGCCAGCCAGATCCTGTTCACCCTGACCATTCTGGCCCTGCTGGTCCACCTGGCAGGGATGTTTCCCCGTCTGTTGTGGCCCGCCCTCCTGCTGGGAAGCGCGGCATTCGTGTCCTCGCAGGTGCATACGCCAACCGAGTTCGCCGTGGAATATCTTCCCCTGCTGCTGGCCGCCCTGGCGCTTCTCGCATTCTGCCGCTGGTTCGGGCAGCGCAACCACCTGGCCTACGCCCTCAGCTTGTGGAGCCTGACGCTCGGTTCGAGCGCCATCGGGTTTCTGCGTCATCCCGCGATGCAAATCGAAGGCTCGATTCTGCTGGTCGTGCTCGCCGCCGGGGTAATCTGGGCCGTGGGACCTGCCGTCTGGAGCACGGGAACGATGGGGGTGGGCAAACGCTAGGCGGCAGGAGTAATTCCTCCACCGCCCTGGCCAGTCTCAGCATAGGCGACAACCCGTCAACTTGCATCCGTAAACGCCACGGCGTTGATCTCGATGATTCTGCCCTAGCAGCAACTCGCGGAACAAATCTGCTCCCTATGGTGTCTAAGAGTCCGTGTTTGAAGAGGCGAGCTTGGGAGAGCCCCGTAATGCGCTCTTTGACTGGACTGTACGCGGCGGGATCGCCCTCGTTTTCGTATTTGAGGGCATAGACAAGTTTGACGTTGGGTCCGGGTGGGTCAGGCTGTTTCAGGAGATCGGTTTCGGGCAATGGTTCAGGTATTTTACGGGGGTAGTGGAAATCGTCGGCGGGATCCTTGTCCTGATTCCATGGACTGTAACAGCGGGTCTAGCGCTTCTCGCGTCTACCATGGCCTCTGCTGCTCTTATCCTCGCGTTCGTAGTTGGTCGTCCCCAGGACAGTGTCTTTTCCGGTGCATTTCTGGTCGGTATGGTAGTCTTCTGGTGGAGTAGGCGAACCGGTGACGCCAAAGCGGCTTTCTCTGCATCGAGCAATGCGACACAACGCAAATAGGCGACGCTCAAGGCAACGCTCTTCTCAAGCATGCTTCCAAAAACGTTTTCACTGGTCGTATCACGCGCGACGATGAGAACTGGCCGACACCGGATTGGCTCACTGCAACGGCGTAGCGGCCATCGATCCGGCGAGGCGGTTCCGATCAGGTGGGGTGGGGCCTTGGCGGGGTGTGGTGGCCTATCATTCTAACGCGGCTGGCGGATTCTGAGAGTGGTGCCAGCGCGCGGGCTCAACTTACCCGAATTCAGGACGGGAAGGGTGGTCCACGACGATCAGGCGCCCGTTACTCAATGCCCTAACGGAATGACGACTGTTGGCAGGCACGATGGCAACCACGCCTGGCTTCGCAATCTGAGATATTCCATCGATGGTCACTTCCAGCTCACCTTCAATGACTTCGTAAACTTCCTCTTCGGGGTGGAAGTGTTCGTGAATCGACGAACCGGCCGCGAACTCATAATGCGCAAACGTCATACTGGCCGAGTGAAAATAGCGTCCCTTCCAGCCTGGCAATCGCTCGATGGTCTTGAGATCGTCGATATCCACAAATGGCATGGAAATTCCCTCTCTTCAGCGTTATTTTAAGCGGAATTGGAAAACTGGCGCGCCCGACGATGAAACCTGGCCTTCGAGCGAAGATCTTCGCTGCCGGCGGGTTCACTCTGCTATCTCAGCTTTCAGAACCAGAACCGGCAGCCCCACATGTTTGGAGATGGCGCACACATGTTGGATATCGACCCTCCCCGGCAATAGGTCGCTTACATTGCCCCTTCCGGCAACCTGCACCAACCCGAGCCACGCTAGAATAGCGTTTTCTAATGCCCCGCATTGCGCGTCGGCCGCCAGGCTGCGGTGCCGATGAGCTCCGGTCCGCGATTGAACGCTTTCTTTCCGGCGCCCGGAAACCGGCCCTGCTCGAACCCGGAGAAGAACTGCTCCCGATCACCGCGGACAACTTCGCCATCCATCACCGGAATGCCTCCCTCAGCGTGCAGGCCTGGGACCAGAAGCGCAACGTGGTGCGCCGCGTGGCAGCCATCCGGGAAGAGACTGCCGGGCGCCTGGAGCTGCAGGTGGAGCGATTCGCCCGCAAAGAGGGCCGGCTGTTCCTGGTGGATCTGTCGCGTCCGGCCGGCCACGATTTCGCCCGCCGCGGCGCACGCCTGGTGTTTCGCGAGCGCTTGCGGATCTTTCTCAACCGGGAGTTCCCCGGCTGGGATCTGGCGGAATTGACCACCGAGCCCGACCTTCAGCGCAGCCTCTCGGCCGTCTATCCCCGCGCCCTGCTGCGCAAGGGGCGCTACGCCTGGGCCGCCATCGGAGCGCCGCCTGAAGCGGACCACTCCGGCGTGCTGTCCTTCGGCCTCATCTGGCTGGATCACCTGCGGCGCCGCCACGAAGGTCGCCTGACGATCGAAGGCCTGGTGCTCTACCTGCCGGAGGGACGTGAGCGCTCCACCTGTCTCCGCCTGGCCTATATCCATCCCGAAGCCGCCCGCTGCGAGCTGTTCGTCTACTCCGAAGACGGCTTCGTGGCTCACCTGGATCCTCGCGACGCAGGGAATCTCGATACGCGCCTGGAGCCTTGCCGCCGCCCCGCCGAACACGACGACGCGCCCGAACTCGCCGCACTGCTCCAGCTTCCCGAGGTGGAGTCCGTGCGGAAGCAGGACGGTTCCCTCAGCCTGCGCGTGCGCGGGCTCGAATTCGCCCAGGCGTCCGCCGGCCGCCTGGCCTTCGGCCTGCGGGAACACGTCGCCGCCGGTCCGCACAATCTCGCCGAGATCCGGAGCCTGGCGAGCAATCTCGCCGGGTGGCGCGCCCCTTCGGCCGACCGCGAGCATCCCCTCTATCGCGTCAATCCGGAAGCCTGGCTCGAATCGCAGGTGCGCGCGAATCTGGAGCAGATCGACGCAAGCCTGCTTCCGGACCCGGTCTACGGACAGGTGCCCGCCTTTGCCGGAGGCGAGCGCGGGGTCTTTGACCTCCTGGCCGTGGATCGTTCCGGCCGCCTGGCCGTGCTGGAGCTCAAGGCCTCCGCAGATCTCCACCTCCCGCTGCAAGCCCTGGATTACTGGATGCGGGTGAAATGGCACCTGGACCGCGACGAGTTCTCCGCCTGCGGCTATTTCCCTGGAAGCGCGCTGCGCGCCGAGGCTCCGCGCCTGCTGTTGATCTCGCCGGCCCTCGACTTCCATCCCACCACCGAGACCATCCTGGGCTTTCTCTCACCCGCTGTGGATGTGGAGCGAATTGGCGTAGGGGTAGAATGGCGGAGGAGACTGGAAGTGATGTTCCGGCTCTCCGGAGCCCAGAGACCCTGACCGTATGTTCCAGACCATCAAAAGATTCCGGTCTGCTGTTTCCCTGATGAATCCAGAGACCGTGCGGCGCTTGGCGGAGCGGCCGCTGGCCATCGGCCTGGTGGCCTCTACCAGCGCCGGATACGCCGATATGGAGGATTTTCTGGCGCCTCCCGGAGTCTCGCACCGGGAGCGGATGCGGCTGATGGAGATCATCTTCCGCGACGGGGACCCGGGCGCTCCGCAGCGCGCCGATCTCTATTTCTATGAAGAGGGACTGGCCTGCCCGCTGGAGGGCTACACCTTCCGCCGCGAAGCTCCCGAGCTCACGGTCCGCGAGATCCTGGAAGCGCGCGAAGACCTGCACCTGGCGCTGGCCCGATCCTTTCCGCCTTTCCGCAAGCCGGTGCTGGATTGGATCGTCCAGGACATCTCCAAGGAAAACGCCCTGTTCGCCGTCGTCAGCGCCCTGCCGAACGTGGTGCCAAGCGTGCTCGAACTGCCCTGGGCCATGGGAGAGTTCGCCTCCGATACCACCTTCATCACCCTCAACCAGATCCGTATGGCGTTCATGATCGGCGCCGCTTGCGGCAAAAAGATCGGACTGACCGACCAGACCGCCGAGATCGTTTCCATCGCCGCAGGCGCTCTCGGATGGCGCGCCCTGGCGCGCGAACTGGTGGGCAAGATTCCCCTGGGCGGAGGACTCATTCCCAAAGGCGCCGTGGCCTATGCCGCCACCTACGTGATGGGCAAGGGGATCGAGCGGCTGCACGATGACGGCCGCCGGTTCAGCCGCAAAGAGAAGCGCGATCTCTATCAATCCGCCTACGAAGTCGGCAAAGGCGTGGTCAAAGCATTGGTAGCCGGCGGGCGGGCCGTCGCCGACCGCTTGCCCCGGACCATTTGAGCCGCCCTCCCTCCTCCGGTAAACCAAATCCCGCTGATCCGCGTCGTACAATGAAGAGGTTGACTCAACCTCGCAGGAGGAGATATGCGTTTTACGGCTGCCTTGTTGACCTTGGCGACCATTGGCGCCGGATTTGCCGACACGATCACCTTGAAAGGTGGGCGTGTGGTAAATGGCACGTATCTGGGCGGTAACGCGCGCCAGATCCGGATGGAAGTAGGCGACCAGATTCAGACATTTGATGTCTCCGAGGTGTCGACGCTTCAGTTCACCGGTCCGGCCAGCACGGCTGTGCAGCCGCCCCCGCCCCAGCAGCAAAGTAACGTGTTTCGGCCCGATGTCCGGCCGGCCCCCGCTCCCGCCCCGGCCGCCGATACCGCGTCCGGAATCATGCTTCCGGCCGGCACCACTTTTGTCGTTCGCCTGATCGATGCCGTGGATTCGGAAAAGAACAGCGTCGGCCAGACCTTCGCCGCCAGCATGGATGAGCCGGTCATGGTCGACGGCAACCAGGTGATCCCCCGTGGCGCTGACGTGGTGGTAAAGCTGGTGGACGATAAGGAATCGGGCAAGCTGACCGGAACCACGGTGCTCACCCTGGACCTGGTGTCGGTCAAAGTAAACGGAAAGGTAGTGGATGTCAATACGCAGGCGGTGTCCAAGGCCAGCGGATCTCGCGGCAGCCGAACGGCCAAGATGGCCACCGGCGGTGCGGCCCTGGGCGCGATCATCGGTGCGATTGCGGGCGGCGGTAAGGGCGCTGCCATCGGCGCCGGTGCCGGCGCGGGTGCGGGTGCCGCCGGCCAGGTCATCACCAAGGGCCAGAAAGTGCACATCCCCTCCGAAACCCGCCTGACCTTTACGCTGGACACGCCCGTCCGCGTATGACAGGAACTCTTCTCATGGCCATTGTTGCCACGACCGCCGGGCTCACCGCGCAGCAGAACCTGATCGAAGGACGCGCCGGGAGCCCGGTCCGGGTGGTTGTCTACGAAGATTTACAGTGTCCCGATTGCGCCGCCTTCCGCCGCATGATGGACGAAAAACTGCTCCCGCGCTACGCGGAAAAAGTCGAATTCCTGCATCGCGATTTCCCCATGGCGAAACACCGCTGGGCCCGCCGGGCGTCCATTGCGGCGCGCTACTTCAGCCTCCGCAAGCCGGAACTGGGGATGGAATTTCGCCGCCATACGATGGCCAATATCCTGGATACCGATGAGGGCAACTTCGAAGATCGCCTGGCTGCCTTTGCCCGGGAGCACGGCGTGAATCCCGAGGAAGCCGTGGCCGCGCTCCAGGATGCCAGGCTGGCTGCGCTGGTCGAAAAAGACTACCAGGACGGGGGCTCCCGCGGCGTCGCCAGGACCCCCACCGTCTTCGTCAACGGCACGCCCTACATTGAGCACTTCAGCTTCGAAGAAATCTCGAAAGGAATCGACCAGGCGCTTGCCGAAACCAAGTAGCATTGTCACCGGCGCGAGCCGCGGAATCGGGCGTGCCATCGCCCTGGAACTCTCCAAAACTCACGAGGTCATCGCCACCTATCGCGGCCGCCGCGATGCCGCCGAAAGTCTCCAGGCCGAGACCGGCTGCCGGATCTTTCAGTGCGACGTCTCCTCCGCCGCCGATCGCCAGGCGCTGCTGGCCTTCGCCCGCGAGACCTTCGGCCAGCTCGATCTCCTGGTGAATAACGCCGGAATCGCTCCCCGCGAGCGCCGCGACATCCTCGAAGCCACCGAGGAAAGCTTCGACGATCTGATCGCCACCAATCTGAAAGGCCCGCATTTCCTTACCCAGCAGGCCGCCCGCTGGATGGCGGAATCCGGGCGCGGCCGGATCGTCTTCGTGACCTCGATCTCCGCCTATACCGCCTCCATCAATCGCGCCGAGTATTGCATTTCCAAAGCGGGCCTGAGCATGTCGGTGGCGCTCTATGCCGAGCGCCTCGCCGCCCAGGGCATCCAGGTCTTCGAAATCCGCCCGGGCGTGATCCGCACCGATATGATCGCCAAGGTACAGCAGGCTTACGAGGAACGCATCGCCGGCGGTCTGCTGCCGCAGCGGCGCATGGGCGAGGGTTCCGATGTCGCCCGGGCCGTGCGCGCCGTCGCCGATGGTCTGCTGGATTATTCCACCGGCCAGATCCTCAACGTCGACGGCGGCTTCCACCTGCGTTCGCTATAGGTGGTACAGCATCACGTAAACCACCACTCCGGTCACACTCACGTATAACCAGATCGGCAGCGTCCAGCGCGCGATCCGCCGGTGCCGGTCGAACCGCGCCGAAAGCCCGCGATTGAGCGTCACAATCGCCAGCGGAGGCACCGCCGCCGCCAGAATCGTGTGGGTCGCCAGGATGCTCAGATAGACCGTGCGCAGCGTGCCCGTGCCCGGAAATCGCACCGAGCCCACCTGGAAGTGATACACCAGGTAGCACACCAGGAACACGCACGAGGTCACGAACGCCGCCAGCATCACCTTGCGATGTGCGTCCTTCCGGCGCTGTCGGATCAGCAGATAGCCGGTCACCAGCAGTACCGCCGCCAGGGCGTTCAGCGTCGCGTTGATCGAAGGCAGATCATGCACCGAAATCATAGGTCCTTAACTTTCCCGTTCCAGCCGTCCGATATCCCGCAGCAGGTCGCCGAGCGCGTCGCCGGATTCAGTGCCGTAGTAGCCGCGAATCCGCCCCTGCCGGTCTACCAGCACGAATCGCGAGCTGTGCGTCATGCTCCCATCCACCGCGTTCAGATGGAACGTGTCGAACGCCAGCATGTTCAACCTGGCCCGCTCCCCGGTCAGGAAATACCAGCGGTCCGCCTGCGCCAGGTAGCGCTTGCCGTAGGCGGCCAGCACTTCCGGTGTATCTCGCTCCGGATCCACGGTAAAGGAAACCAGCTTGACCTCCGGGCCGGTCTTGCTTTGCACCTGCCGCATCTTCGTGCTCATCAGGGGGCACGATGCCGCGCAGGAAGTGAAGATGAAATCCGCTACCCAGATCTTGCCGTCGAGCGCCTTGCGCTCAAACGGACGGCCGTTCTGCGCGGTCAGCTCGAAATCGGGTACCTGTCCCAGCACCGGCAGCGGAGCCTGCCGGCCGCCGCAGCCTGCAAGCAGGGCAAGCGCGGCCAACCACCCTATGGGTTTCATGCCGAACTGCGTTCGCTCTTCTGGCCCGCCAGCAGCCCGGAGGCCAGCAGCAGCACCAGCCCGAAGCCCGCCGTCACCACCAGACTCGGCCAGAACGGCGGTCCGCCCGCCACCCGGCCCAGCCCCATCAGATGATTCATCGCCGCAATCGAATAGGTCAGCGGATTCACCCACATCAGCACCCGCACCCAGCCGTGCGCCGTCGACATCGGGAACAACGAGCCCGAAACCATCCACATGGGCACCAGCAGCAGGTTCATGATGGCGTGAAATCCCTGCGACGAATTCATCTTCCAGGCGATCACGAATCCCAGCCCTGTCAGCGTAAACGAGATCAGAAATACCACGCCGGTCAGCGCCAGCACGCTTTCCACCGTCAGCGGAATCCGGGCCAGCGGCGCGAACGCCAGAAAAATCATCCCCTGGATCCAGGCCAGCGTGGCCGATCCCAGGATCTTGCCGAGCACCAGGCTGGTCCGCGAGGCCGGCGAAACCAGCATCGAGAGCAGGAAGCCTTCTCGCCGGTCTTCAATGATCGAAATCGTGGAAAAGATGGCGGAGAACAATACGGTCAGCACCAGCGCGCCCGGAAAGAACTGCGCCAGGTTCCCCGAGCCGTAGCCGATCAGCAGCCAGAACACCAGCGGCGAGGCTACCACGCCCAGCACCCGGCTCTTCTGCCGCCAGAATCGCACCAGCTCCCGCTGCCATAAGGTCGCTGCCGGCAGCCAGAATGCGTTCACCCGGCCGATTGTCTCGGCCGCGCGCTGACGGTCCAGCCGCCCTTCTTCCCCGGCCGGGGAAACTACCGTGGTCGCCCTACTCAATCATGGCCCCCGTTTCGTGCACGAATACGTCCTCGAGCGTCGGTTTCTGCAGCCGTACGGATTCGATCGCGCCCGGAAACGCCTCCACCGCCTCCGTAATGAAGCGATGCCCGTTGGCGATCTCCACCCGCAGCATTCCCTCCAGCAGCGACGGCCGCACACCAAACCGGGCTTCGATCTTCTCGCCCAGCGTCCCCGGATCGGAGGTTTCCAGCACCACTACATCCCCCCCGATCCGCGCCCGCAGCTCGCCCGGACTGCCTTCCGCCACAATCCGCCCCTGGTGCAGCAGCACCAACCGGTCGCAGCGGTCCGCTTCATCCAGGATGTGCGTCGTCAATAATATGGTAACGCCTTCGCGGTCGCGCAATTCTTCCACGTACTGCCACAGCTCGCGCCGGGCCCGCGGATCTAGCCCCGTCGAGGCCTCGTCCATCAGCAGGACCACCGGACGATGCAGCAGGCCCTTGGCGATCTCGACGCGCCGCTTCAGCCCGCCCGAAAGTGTCTCCACCAGGTCGCCGCGCCGCTCCTTCAGCCCCAGGCGCTCCATCACGTGGTCCATGCGCCGCTGGAGCGCCGGCCCCGAGAGCCCGTGCAGATGCCCCTGCGCGCGCAGGTTCTCCCCCACGGTCAGGGCCTTGTCGAGACTCTGCGTCTGGAACACCACGCCGATGCGCTTGCGCACCTCCGCGGGCGCCCGCTCTACATCGTAGCCCGCTATCGCCGCGCGCCCATCGGTAGGCGCCATCATGGTGGAAAGGATGCGGAAGAGTGTGGATTTCCCTCCGCCGTTCGGACCCAGCAGGCCGAAGATCTCGCCCGGCCGGACCTCGAAGCTCACGCCTTCCAGCGCCACCCGGTCCCCATAGCGATGGGTGATATTTTCGACGGAAATCACAGCCCGGGCCTGTCCAGCAGCATCAGCCCGTAGATCAGCGGAAGGTAAAACACCGAGGTCAGCAGTACGGCACGGGCCCGCAGGATGGTGCGGTCAAACGCCACCCGCACGCCCGAATAGAGGAACCACAATCCCAGCAGCAGGGCGCCCGCCAGGTAAAGCTGCCCCGACATGCCCAACAGGCTCGGCACCAGGCTTACGGGAATGAGCATCAGGCCGTAAAGCACGATCTGCCGCGCCGTGGACTTGCCGTCCGGCTCCACCACCGGTAGCATCCGGATGCCCGCGCGGGCGTAGTCTTCGCGGTACATCCAGGCAATGGAATAGAAATGCGGAAATTGCCAAAGAAACAGGATCGCGAACAGAACACAGGCTTCGGAATTGATCTCGCCGCGCGCCGCCGCATAGCCGATCACCGGCGGCATGGCTCCCGGAAATGCGCCGATCGTCGTCGAAAGCCACGACTTACGCTTCATCGGCGTATATAGAAACAAATAGAAGATCAGCGTGATCAGGCCGAGCGCCCCGGTCAGAAAATTGCATCCCAGCCACAGCTCCACAAAGCCGGCCACCGAAAGCGCGATCCCGAAAGCCAGCGCCCGTCCGGCCGTCAGCCGGCCCGAAGGAATCGGCCGGTCCGCCGTTCTGCGCATCCGGCAATCCGCGTCCCGCTCATACCACTGATTCAATGCTGCCGTGCCCGAGGCGATCAATCCCGTGCCCAGAATGGTGTGCAGCAGCAGCCAATAATCAATACTTGTCAGAAACGACCACCAACTCGCAGTTCCCCGAAGCCCGTAGTAATAGCCGATCCCCGTGCTCATCAGGATGAGCCACGTGATGCGCGGCTTCGTGAGCTCGATGTAATCTTTCATGAAGTGACGGTTACCCCTCCAACGGCCAGATCCCCTGTTGCCGGCCGCACATGCCGAAATACCTGGATCGCCAGAATCACGCTGGCCGCCATGGTCAGTGCCCCCACCGCCACATGCGCCACCGTGAAGCCCACCATCACCGGCATCGGCTGCGGAGCATCCGCCGTGGCGATCCGGCTCATGTAGGCGGCGATTCCCAGAAATACCTGGCAGCAGGCAAGCGAGAGCAGCGTCAGCGCCGACCGCCGCAGCGGCGCGTGTCCCATGTGCCGCACCAGCACCCGTAGCGTGACCCACAGCACCATCACCGTCACTGCCAGCGCTCCGGCGATATGCGGGATGATGTGCAGCGCCTGATGCCGCGCGGCGGCTCCCAACGCCACCTGCGTCAACACGACCGCCGCCGTTCCCACCGCCAGAAGGTGCAGCGAAGGGCCGCCCCCGTCATCCACCGGCAGCGGACCTTTGCGCCACGCCGGCGACGTAAACAGCGCGATCGCCACCGTCGTCGAGAAGAACAACTCCGCCAGGCACGCATGCGCGATGCTCACCGGCTTCGGCAAAAGGAAGATGACCGTCAGCCCGCCCAGCACACCCTGCGCCACCACGGCTCCCAGCGCCGCCAGACCCAGGCGTTTCAGCCAGGTCCTCCGTTCCGCGCGCCATAACCAGACCGTCAGAACGATCGTGAGAAATCCTACCGTGGTCGCCACCATCCGGTGGCCGTGCTCATAGAAGATTCCGCCCTCCATCACAGGCATCACTTTGCCATAGGAAAGCGGCCAATCGGGGACCGAAAGTCCGGCGTCATTGCTGGTGACCAGACCGCCGGCAACCACGAGGAAGAGAGTACAGAAGGCCAGCACCACGGCGAAGCGGTGCAGCCGGATATTGTCCATAGTCTTACAGATTACGTCAGCCTTACTGATGCATCCCGGAAGAGAACAGCGTCACTTTCCTGAAGCTTTTTCCGGACGATCGCGCTTGTTGCTGCATTTCCCCACACACGACTGCCCGGATTTCCCAATAACCGCTCCAGGTCTATCCTTTGAAGCTGAAATCCAATGTCTTGCTGTCTTTGGGCGCCACCGTCACTTGCAGGTCTTGCGTCCCATACTTTTCATGCCAGGCTTCGATGGTGTAGTTCCCAGGAGGCAGCCCTTTTATTGTAAACGTCCCGTCGTCTCCTGTCACGGCGTAGAACGGATGCGACACCACCCCGATATACGAACGCATCCACGGATGCACGTTGCACTTCACCGGAATCATGATCTCTTCCCGAGCGAAGGTCCGCATCAGCGGCTCGCCTTGCGGAGGCTGGGACTGGTTCCACTCCTGATTGATCCGCGGCAGCGGATGGACGTTATGGTTGGTGGGATCGGTGTTCTTGATCTCCAGGTTCTGGCCGGTCATGATGCCGATCACGTGCGGCGTATACATGCAGCCTTTCTGGTCCAGTTCCACTGCCGAGGAAGGTGTTTGCCACTGCTTGTCCGGCAGGCCCGACTTCACCCACACGAACACATATTTCAGGGTGCCGTTGCCATTTACGATGACTTCTTCCGATCTCGGCGTGCTGCCGGTGTGTGCGCGCGCGCAGGCCGGATTGGCCGACATATCGATCGCCCTCATCGCTGGTTTGTCGCCGGTGAACGCCACCTTCCCGGTCACCGTCGCGCCGTTGACTTCATCCACGGTTGCGGCAGGCCCTGCCGCGGGAGCCGCCTCTTCCTTCTTGGCGCTCTCGGAGGGCTCCTTGCTGCCGCAGCCCGCCAGCAGAAGGGCTGAAAGCACTCCACATCCGATCCAGAATCTCTTCATCTTTGCTGTGTCTCCTTGTCTTTACGGCTTCCTTTGCTGTTGACTACTTTCTAGCGCCCTGCGCCCGATCCAGCGCTGGCACGCAACCGGTTCAGTTCATCCGGCGTGAATTGGAACATATATCGCACAAGCAACTGGGCGTGATCTTTTGGATAGCCCTCGAAACTGGCCGGCGTCGGACCCGAAAAAACGAAGCGGTCCCCCTCCGGACGGAATAGACCCGAAGGCATGGCGGTACCCGGCGCCATCATCGCCGGATCCAACATCCATCGCCTGGCCCATCCCGGCTTCAGCCGCTCTCGCGCTACTAGAAAACTCGGCGCGGTCGCCCGGGCATCGTGCTTCGCATCGCCGGTCATGTGGCACTTCAGGCACGGCGCACCCTCGCTGGTGAACAACTGCCGCGCCATCGTCCGCTCCTGGTCCGATAGCGGCTCCAGTTTTTGCGCGATGTACGGCTCGGCTTGAGACGACATCGCCTCAAAAAACCGTACCAGCTTTCGGATTTCTCCGTCGGAGAAATAGAAAGTTGGCATACGCGCTTTCAGGTATTGTCGCACGCCGTCCCGGTTGGTATCCGTATCGCTCAACGCCGGATTGGCCAGGAATCGCATCAGCCAGTCCGGATTGACCCGCGCGCCTTCCCCGATCAGGATGGGCGGCCTCTGCTCTTTCCAGTCCGGATCCTGGTAGCGCGGCAGGTTCATGAACACCGTGGTCTGCCCGACGTGCACCTGGTGGCAGCCCATGCAGTTGTACTTGCGGACCACCCACCAGCCCTCCACGATATCCTGCCGCGTATCGGCCGGATTGTAGTAGTACCGCGCCGGCACGGTCGATTCCACCGATCCCAGCAGAAACGTCGCCACCTGGTCGATCTCCGGCTTCGACAGGTTGAAGTTCGGCATCTTCAGCCGGTCCAGCTTGGCTTTTTCCTTACCCTGATCGTAGACCGCCGGATTCTGCAGCTTGTGCTCGAAGAACCCCTTGTGCGTATACCAGCCCTCTCGCTGAGCCTGGTGCCCCAGCAGCGCGAAATCCAGGCGCTCGATCGGCTTCGATCCCTCCTTGGTCAGCTCCGTGCCGATGCGCTGTTCTTCCTCCAGCCCCTTCAACTCGTGGCAGCCCGCGCAGCCATAAAACCGCACCAGGAACTCCCCTCGCGCCTTCAGCTTTGGATCGTCCATGTAATCGGAATTCGCATAAGAGGCGTCGGCGTGCTTGCGGGTCATCAGGTAGCTGGCGATATCCCGCGCCTCTTCGATCGAGAGCCGCAGGCTGGGCATCGGCGTCATCTGCATCACCTGCAGCTCATGCCCGTCGTTGGGACATTTGGTATGGTCCTGATCGAAAACGAAGGGTAGGCCCTTGCGCTGGTAGTCTTCCGCCGTCAAGTCCCGCTTTTCGAACGGGCAATAGGGCGCCGTCCGCTCCCGCGGATTGTGAATCCAGCGCACCAGGTAGTCGTAGTTGGCCTTCTCCCCCTCCCGGCTCAAGTTCGCCGCAAAGGTGCCGCCCTGCTTCTGCCCGCCTTCGCCCATCGAGTGGCAGCCCATGCAGCCGCGCGTCTCGAAGGCTTCTTTTCCCTTCTCCGGATCGCCCGGCGGATTCTTGGGCAATTCCGCGGTCAACCCGGATTGCCAGACGAAGGCGGCAATCGCCCGGATTTCATCATCGTCCAGCCGGAAGGTCGGCATCTTGGTGCCTTCGCGCCACCGGTGCGGATCCTTCAGCCACACCGGAATCCACTCCTTGCGCAGCTTGACGCGCGCTTCCTTCAGATCCGGCCCCACCTTCTTGATTTCCCGCACCAGGCTCCGCGACCGCATATCGAGCTGTTCCAGCTTCGCGTCCAGCCCGCTGCTCCGCACTCGCAGATCGTTGGCATGCTGATAGAGCCGCTGCGCCTCGTCGTTGTTCCGCGTGCGGTCGCCCTTCTGTATGCTGAAGCCGATCTCCCGCAGCCATTCGGCCTTCTGTTGTTCGATCAGGCGGATCTGCTGGTTCACTTCCGCCAGCTCGTCGTTGTCGCGGTCAAAGCCCTCGTAGCGATGGCACCCGATGCAGCCCCGCAGCCGCACGATCTCGCGCCCGGCATTGAGCGTATCCGCCATCTCCGTTACGATCTCTTTGCTGTGGCACTGCTGGCAGCCGGCCTCAAAATTCTCCCGTGCGTGCATTGGCCACAGCCAGTGCTCGTTTTCCCCGTGGGCCTTCTCTACGCTGGTCAGGGCCACGCCGTTGCCTCCGTGGCAGGGCGTGCAGCCGAACCGCTCCGGATCGTGGATCTTCAGCAGCTCTTTGTTGGGATGCGAGATAAAAACCTCCCGCCCACCCATCGACGCCCTGGTCAGCGTTACCGGCTCGCGCGTCCCCAGGTGGCAGCTTTCGCAGCGGTCCACCAGGTCTACGTCCTTCACGTGGATCTGCCGGATGCTCACCTCGAAAGTGTCCATCTTGCGTTCCAGCCCGTTCAGCGTCTCCGTGCTCACATCCGGAATGCGGTCCGCCAGGTATTTGTCGCGCTGCGCCCGCAGATCGGTCGCCGGCTTCATCAGTTCCACGCGCTTTTGCAGCAGCTCGGCCTTCCTGTTCTTCCATGCCGTGAGGTCTCGATCCATCTCTGCGAAGGCGTAAGTCGCGCTGCGGGTGGATCCGTCCGGGTTCGGCAGCTTAACCCGGCGGACCTCTTTTTTGATCTCCTCGATCTCCCTCCGCAGCGACTCTTTGTGGCTCTCGCTCTTGCTGGTTTCAATCTGGTACGTTAGCGCGCTGATGTGGCTGCGCACCTCCTGAAACGGCTCGTTCAGGGCCATGATCTGCGGCACCAGCACCTGGTTCACTTCGCGGTCGATCGTCCCCACCTGGGCCCCTACCGCCTTCTCCGCCGCCTTCATCCCGCGATCCAGCTTCTGATACTCCGCCGAAGCCCGGATCTGTTTTTCGAGCGCCATCTCTCCCGGTCTGGTGCTATGCAGAAAGCGCGAATACAGCCGCGCAAATTGCGCCTGGTAGCGCTTCCAGGGGCGGATCCCATAGACCTCGTCGTACAAGGCCCACCCCAGGCAAAGCACCAACAGGATCGACGTCACAAACAGCGGCTTGCTCAGCGAAGAATGGACTACCGGATCTTTGTCGCTATCACTCATAACCCAACCCCCAACCCACGGCCCCTAACCACAAATACAGCTACACGTTGAACCAGGGCGTCACCCACACGTACTTGATCCGGAACAGATGCCGCAGCAGCATCTTCA
>CAZMRK010000454.1:0-5856 GCA_964568355.1 uncultured Solibacteraceae bacterium
CAACATCATCCTGGTGGAGCCGTGGGGCAATGCCACGTATCACTCGCTGCAAGCGCAGATCGAGAAGCGCATGTCTGGCGGGCTGCTGGTTCTGGCCAGTTACGCTTACGGCAAGGCGCTCACCGATGTACCGACCTCGACGGGGGACAAGGGCGGCACGACGGCGCAGAACCCGTACTGCCTGAACTCCTGCGAGAAGGGAGATCCGACCTATGACCTGCGGCAGCGCTTCACGGCCAACGTGATTTACGAACTGCCATTCGGGCGCGGACGCCGCTTCATGACCCGCGGCGGGGCGGCCGATCTTCTGCTGGGCGGCTGGGATGTGGCCAGCATCCTCACGCGGCAGAGCGGCCGGCCGATGACCGTCAATGTCGCCGGCGATCCGCTGAACACGGGCCAAGGCAACGCGAAGGCCAACTATGTAGGCGGGCCGAAATCAGTGGAAAACGCCACACTGAACATGTGGTTCAACACCGCGACTTTCGCGGCGCCGGCCGCTTATACGCCGGGCAATCTAGGCTATGGAACGTTCCTGGGGCCGGGGCTGTTCAGTTGGGACTTCTCGGTGTACAAGACGTTTTCGTTCACCGAGCGGCACCAGGTGCAGTTCCGCACGGAGTTCTTCAACTTCCCGAACCACCCCAACCTCGCGAATCCGGGGCTGACGGTGGGGACGGCGAACTTTGGCAAGATCACCAGCGCGGGCGATCCGCGTGTGCTGCAGTTCGGGTTGAAGTACCGGTTCTGATTTTCGTGCGGACGAATGGTCCGCTTGCCGGCGCGCGCGGTTCGGTGCGCTGGTTTGGTGACCGGGGGCTATTGGCCCCCGGTCACCGGTTGAGAGGTTCCCACCGAGTTGGTCAGGGTGACGGTGACGGACTGGATGGCGCGGATGTCGCCGTCTAGCGTGAAGGGCACCTGGATGTGGAAGAGGCTGCCGTTGGCGAGTCCGTCGCTGCTGGCGTACCACTGGGTCATCGCATCCCGCAAATCAATGGAAATGGAAGCGCCGTCTACCTGGGAGCCGGGGGCGGCGTTGAAGGTGAACGATGCACTGGCCAGATCGCGGGGAGTGGAGTAGCCGGTCAGTTCGACGCTGAAGCCGCTGCCGGTGACGCCGGTGATGCGCACGGTATTGGCGGTGATGACCGGCGAGATGCGGGGGATCGTCACGATTTTGGGCTCGGCCAGCGGCGGGTTCATGGTCACGGTGATATCGCCGGCGACGGTGCCCTGCTGGATGGCGCCTCCCTGGGGCAGTTCGACATCCTCGCCGCCACTGGGGATCGTAAAGGGCAGTGTCGTGCCGCCGGAAGCGAACTGCAGGGCGGGATCGTGGTAGCCTTCCGGCACCGAGGCGGCGCTGGCGTGGAAGGACAACTGCAACGATCCACTGAGCTGCTGGGCGATCGAGGAGGCCAGGCTGACGCCGACGTTGGTCGGCGTGGTGGGCTGCGGCGTCGGAGTGAGGCCGGTGAGCGAGAGATCGGGTTGCGGCCCGATGTTGGCGCTGAGCGTTTTGCTGACTTTGGCAGAAGCGGCGTCGGTGACCGTGACGGTGATGCTGAAGCTGCCGGAATCGGTGGGAGTGCCGCTGATGGAAGCCCCCGAGGCACTGAAGCTGAGCCCCGCCGGCAGGCTGCCGGAGGTCAACGCCCACGTGTAGGGAGGCTGGCCGCCCTGAGCCGCCAGGCTCGCCGAGTAAGGCACGCCTTTTTCCCCATCGCGCAGAACCGTGGTGATCACCAGAGAAGAATCGATGGTGGCATTGAAAGACCGGGTGGCGCTTTGGGAGTCGTGGTCCGTGACGCGAAGCGTGACGTTCCAGGGGCCGGCGGTGGTGGGCGTGCCGGTGATGGCGCCAGTGGTGGCGTTGAGCGAGAGGCCGGGCGCAAGGCTGCCGGAATCGATCGCCCAGTTATATGGCTGCGCGCCTCCTGAGGCCGCGACCGAGGCGGAATATGCGGTTCCTACGGTTCCATTGGGCAGCGCGCTGGTGGTGATCGTGAGCTTGCCCTGTTCGATCGTGCCGCTGTAACTCTGGGCCGCGCTGAGCGGCGGGTTGCTGCTATCGGTCACTTTCGCAGTGAAATTGAAGGCGCCGGTGGTGGTGGGGGTACCGGTGATGGCGCCGCCCGCGGAGAGACTGAGGCCGGCGGGGAGGCTGCCTCCCGCGATCGACCAGGTATAGGGCTGCACGCCGCGCTCCGCCGCCAGAGTGACGGAATACGACGATCCCACCGTACCGTTGGGCACGCTGGTGGTGGTGATGAGGAGCGAACCGTTGATGGTGGCGCTGAACTTCGCGGTAACGCTTTGCGGCGGGTTGCTGCTGTCGGCGACCCGGAGGGTGAAGGCGTACGTGCCGCCGGTGGTGGGCGTGCCGGTGAGGGCTCCGGCGGCATCGAGCGAGAGGCCGGCCGGCAGGGTGCCGGCCGCGAGCGACCAGGCATAGGGACGCTGGCCCTTGTCTGCCTGGAAGGAAGCGGAATAGGCCGTACCGACCGCGCCGGTGGGAACCGAGGTGGTGAGGATCACGAGCGAGGGCGCGATGGTGACGGTAAAGACCTTGGCGGCAAGCTGGCGGGTGGGTGTCCCGCTGTCGCCGGCCTGGAGGGTGAAGGTGTAAGTGCCGGCAACGGCGGGAGTGCCGCTCAGGCCGCTCCCGTTCAGCGAAAGACCGGGCGGCGGGTCGCCGAGAACGATGGCCCAGGAATAGGGCGAAGCGCCGCCCTCGGCTGCGAATTCGGCGGAGTAGGGCGTGCCGATTGTTCCGTTGGGCAGGCTGCTGGTGGTCATGGTCAGCGTGGAGTAAATGACGATGGTGTACGCCTGGGTCGCGGTCTGCGCGGGCACGCTGGTGTCGGTGACCTTGGCCACGAAGGTGTAGGTACCGGCAGTGGCGCCGGTGCCGGTGATCGCGCCCGTGCCTCGATCGAGCACCAGGCCGTCCGGCAGGGATCCGGAAGCGAGCGACCAGGAGTAGGGCGTGGTGCCCCCGGTGGCCTGGAGGGTGGAGGCGTAGGGCTGGCGGATCACGCGGTTCGGCACGGCGGTGGTAGTGACGACCAGCGGCGTGTAGACGATGGCGCTGAAGGACTGCGCGACCGATTGCGGAGCCGGTGTGCCGACATCGGTGACGCGGATAGTAGCCGTGAACGGTCCCGCCACGGCGGGCGTTCCCGAGATGGTGCCGGTGGCGGGATCGATCGCCAGGCCGGCGGGCAGCCCGGTGGCGGACCAGGTGAAGCGTGGAGTGCCTCCCTGGGCTTGCATGGTGACTCCGGCATAGGCTTTCCCCTGGACCCCGTTGGGGATCGCGGTAGTGGTGATGACCAGTTGCTCGGCGATGGTCAGGGGAAAGGTCTGCCGCACCGATTGCGGCTCCGAGAAACTATCGGTGACCGTGATGGCGGGCGAGAATGTGCCCGCGGAGGTAGCTGTTCCGCTGAGTACGCCTTCGGTCGAGAGGGTGAGGCCCGGCGGCAGGTTCGCGGCAGTCCAACGATAGGGCGGCGTTCCTCCCTCGGCCTGCATGGTGGTCTGGAGATAGGCGGCGTGGATGACGCCGTTGGGGATGGCAGTGGTCAGAATGGCCAGCGGCGGATTGATGTCCAGCGGTCGGGAGGCGGTGACCACGATGCCCGCCGGATCGGACAGGCGGACGGTGATGGTATGGCTGCCCTGGCTGCCGGCGGCGGGTGTTCCGCTGAGCACACCGGAGGGGCTCATCACGAGGCCCGCGGGCAGGTTGGGGGAGGACCAGGTATAGGTGCCGAGGCCGCCGGCCCCGGTGAAGGTGACCGGCCCGTAGGCTTCGTTAACCGCGCCGCGCGGCAGGGTGGCAGGCCCGGTAATACTCAAAGCAGGATTGATGGTGAGCGGGAGGGTTGAGGTGGCGACGGCTACGCCGTCGGTGAGGCGGACATTGACCTGGTAGGCGCCCTGGCTGCCGGCGGCCGGAGTGCCGCTGATCGCGCCGGATTGGTCCATGGCGAGCCCGGCAGGCAATCCGGTGGCCGACCAGACCTGCGTGCCGTTACCGCCCAGTGAGGAGAACGGAGTCCGGGGATAGGCTTCGCCCACGGCCCCGTTGGGCAGGCTGGTGGGACCGGTAATCGCGAGGGGAGGATTGATGATCAGGGTCAGGGGCAGCCGGACGGTAGCGCCGGGGTCGGAAAGGACGATTTGCACCTGATAGGTACCCTGGGCTCCGGCCGCGGGTGTCCCACTGACGACTCCGGTCGCGGAGTTCATGGAAAGGCCGCTGGGGAGCCCGGTGGCGGACCAGGTGTAAGGCGACAGGCCGCCTTCGAGAGTGAAGGAAACCGGGCTGTAGGGCTCCGCTACCGTGCCGGGCGGCAGAGCGGGGGGACCAGTGATGGTGAGGGCGGGATTGATGGTGAGAGGGAAGGACTGAGTGCTGCTGTTGCCTTCGCCGCCGCCATCGGTGACGGTCACGCGGACGGTGTAGCTGCCGGCTGCTGTGGGAGTGCCGTCGAGAACGCCGGATTGGCTGAGCGTGAGGCCTTCGGGCAATCCCTCAGCCGACCAGACATAGGTGCCCTCGCCGCCGCTCGCTTCGAAGTTTGCCGCGTAGGTTTCGTCGACCGCTCCCGGGGAAAGGCTGACGGGCCGGATGATCTGCGGGATGCCGGTCTGGCTGACGGTAATAAAGGGACCACTCGAGACGCCGCCGTACATTTGCAGGGCGGCGCTGCGATCGAAGGTGTCGTTGGGCGCGACGGTGAAGCTGAGGTATCCCGGCTGGAGAACGGCGGAGGTCGGAAGGCCGGTGATCCAGGTGGCCGGATTGTACACAAACCATCCGCAGTCGGAGGGGGTCGGGGTGACCAGGACGGAGGTCTCCCCGCCGGAGATCGGGAATTTCGGAAGAGTCAGATCTCCTTCGGCGGCCGGGCTGGCAGCCTGGGGGGCGAACCGGCCGACGGAGGCCGTGCGCGCGGTCGGCTGCGAAAGATCGAAGGTGCAGTTTGGCGGGTTCTGATAGCTATCGTGAGTGACGCTGCTTCCGCTCGAACTGGTGATCTGGACCGTCAGGTCGCGGTGGCTGGTGCCTGTATTGGCGCTGTAGCTGTAACTGATCGTTGCGGAGCCGGCGCCGGACGCGGCGGAGGTGAGGGTGATCCCTGAGGAAATCTCGCCCACGGTCCAGCTACAATCGGGCGCGCCGGCAATCAGTTGAAAACTGATGGATCCGGCATCGGCGGTCAGCAGGAAGCCGGGGTATTGCAGGGAGAGAGAACAGTCCTGGGCGGCGGCCCTGCCGGCGAACAGGGAGACAGCCGCGAGGAGAAGGAAAAGTGGCGCGGGAATTCGTTGGCGGCTCATGCGATTTCAGCGGGGGCTGACCTCGTTGGGAACGAAGTAGACGGAAGAATGATCGGGCTGCCCCTCGAAGATCCAGGCGGGCTGGTTCTCCGCGCTGGAGAGAAGGAACGCGGCGCCGGGCAGGCGATGGAGAGAAGCGGGGCTGATAGGGAGATCGATGGAGACCGGCGATCCCGAGGAGAGAGGGACCTCCCACAGCCGGGTGTGATCGGCGCTGGCGACCAGGACGGCGCGCGCATCGGCGGTGGGCTCGGCGAAATCTGGTTCGGCGAGGCCGTCGCTTTCGGATGCGAGAGGGGCGAGCGAGAAATTGCCGTTGACCTGGCGGAGTAGGACCAGAGTGTTCAGGCTGCGGTCGGCGACCACGGCATCGGCTCCAGCGGGGAGGAAAGCCAGGGCCGAGATGGCGGGCGAGGTGTGCAGGGGGACCGGCGAGGCTCCAGCGGGGATGAGGTAGTTGGGGCCGGTGGAATCGGCCGTGAGCAGGGCGCGGGCATCATC
>CAZMRK010000455.1:0-5962 GCA_964568355.1 uncultured Solibacteraceae bacterium
AACGCGCCAAGTTCTATGCAGAACACGCCAACAGCCAGTGTGAGACAATGCGGACCGAAGCAGTAGTTCGGGGGCAAACATGGCTTCACTTTCGAGACGAGAATGGCTTTCCCGGGTGGCCAAAGGCGGCGCCGCGGCAGGCTTTCTGGCCGCCGGGTCCGGCCTGGACGCCAATCCATTAGGGCTACCCATCGGGTGCCAGACCTATCCGGTGCGGACCATGATTGGCGAAGATTTCGTGGGCACCATCCACAAGCTGGCGGCCGCCGGATTCGAGCGCATCGAGTTGTGCTCGCCGGTAGGCTACGCCAAGTCCGGCTTCGGCGCCATCGCCAAATACAAGGGCGCCGAACTGCGCAAGATTCTGGCCGATGCCGGCTTGCGCTGCGAAAGCTCGCATTTCGATATGCGCGAGCTGCGGACCGACCTGCCCGGCCGCATTGCCTGGGCCAAGGACGTGGGTCTTACCCAGATGATTGTGCCTACACTGAGCGGCCCGCGGAATCCCACCATGGACGATGTCAAGCGCGCCGCCGACGAGTACAACAAGATCGCCGCGGAGGTCGCCCGCGCCGGCATCCAGCAGGGTCTCCACAATGAAGGCTTCGAGCTCTCCACCGTCGATGGCAAGCGCACCTACGACCTGCTTCTCGAACTGCTTGACCCCAAGCTGGTCCAATTCCAGTTTCAGGTCTCCACCATCAGCCGTGGCTATGATGCCGCCGAATACTTCACGCGACATCCGGGCCGCTTCTTCTCGATGCACGTCCAGGACTGGTCCTTCCCCGAAAAGAAAATCGTGGCGGTCGGCCAGGGCAGCCTGGACTGGAAAAAGATCTTCACCGCCGCCAAGACCGGCGGTGTGCGCAACTATTTCGTCGAGATGAACCTGGATCTGATGCAGGCCAGCGTTCCCTACCTGCGCAGCCTTAAGGTGTGACGTGGCGCCCGCTTCGATCGGGCCGCGTCGAGACTCTTCTCGACGCAAAAACTGTTCGAGGAAAATTATGTCCCGCCGTGGTGGATTGGCCGCCTGGCTGGTGCTTCTGAGCGCCGGCCTGGCCGGGATCGGCGCCGCGCAGCCGCGATCCCAGGGCCGGAAGAAGCTTCTGGCCATCGGAGAAGAAAAAGGATACCGGCACGAAGCCGTATCCCACGCCCTGGCTACTCTCGAGCGTCTGGGGCGCGAAACCGGTCTGTGGGATACCTGGATTCGCACCGACACGGAAGCGCTCACCCGCAAAAAGCTCGAATACAATGCCAAAAACCTGAACGATTTCGACGCCGTCCTGTTCTATACCGGCGGCACGCTCGAAATGGATGACCAGCAGAAAGCCGATTTTCTTGCCTTCCTCCATGACGAAGGCAAGGGCTTCATCGGCATTCACAGTGCCGCCATCACGTTTACCAAGTGGCCCGAATACGGCGAGATGCTCGGCGGATCCTTCGACGAGCACCCCTGGGGCACCTTCGATGCCCCGATCGTCGTGGAGGACCCCGCTTTTCCCGGAATGGCCCAATGGCCGCGCTCCTTCGTGCTGCGCGACGAGATCTACCAAATGAAAAGCTATTCTCGGGAGAAACTGCGAGTCCTGATGCGCCTGGACCCCGGCAAGCTCGACCTGAAGAACCCCCGCGTACATCGCACCGATCGCGATTTCGCGGTGACCTGGGCCAAAATGTACGGCAAGGGCCGGGTCTTCTATTCCACTTTGGGCCACCCGCTCGAGAATTGGGACCGGCCGGACCTGCAAAAGATGTTCGTCGAAGGTATCAAATGGGCTCTCGGGCTGGTGGACGCCGACGTCACGCCTCGCCCTGCGAGATGAGGAGCAGCATGGCGCACCCTATCAACCGACGAAGGTTCTCACAGACGCTCGCCGCGGGTCTGGCCGCGGTTACCCGCCCCCTGCAGGCCGCCGCCCGTCTCAACATCGGCATCGGAGCCTTCACTTACCACAACCTCTCGATCGATGCCATGATTGTCCAGCTACAGGCGCTCGGCATCCGCGAGATCGAAATGTCGCGCGGCGAGTTCATGCTCTTCGCCCGTCCCACCGAGGCCATGTGCCGGGAGGCGCGCCGGAAGTTCGATCAGGCAGGCATCCGCTGTGTTTCCTACTACACCGCCACCCTCAAGCAGGATCAGGACATCGAAAACGCCGTGCGCTTTGCCACTCTGCTGGGCGCGCGCCACGTCTCGGGCGATGCCACCGGCGTCATGCTGCAAAAGATCGACCGGCGCTTCACCCGCGAGGGATTGACCTTCGGCATCCACAATCACTGGTTCAAGCAGAAATTCGCCTTCGAAAGCGCGGAAGACGTGCTGCAGGCCCTTGAAGGCCGTTCTCCCACCATGGGCGCCACGCTCGATGTGGGGCAGATGGCCGCCTGCGGCCACGACCCTGTGGAGGCCGTGCGTAAGCTGTTTCCACGCCTCAAGCTGGTGCACCTGAAAGATGTGGAAGCCGCCGGGGCGGAGCACAACGTGCTCCTGGGAAAGGGCATCGTCAACATTCCCGCCGTCATGGCCGAGCTCAAAAGGCGCGCGTTTCGCGGCCTGGTCGCCATTGAATACGAAAGCGAACGGCCCGTGGAAGAGGATGTCCGGATCCAGGTGGAGTACGCGCGGAAACTGGCGTGATACGGACGCCCGTCGCGTTGCGCGTTACCAGTAGATGAAGATACGCGCCGTACTGCCTGTCCTCCTTCTTCTCTGCGCAGGGCCGCTGACCGGCCAGTCCTGGGACGAACTGCGGGGGCTCCGCCCGGGAGACCGGGTGCGCATCCTCGACACCGGCGGAGACGAGCAGAAGGGCACGTTTCGCGCTGTCTCCGACGGAAGCATCTCATTCGAAACGAACCAAACCGAAGTCTCGATCGATCGCGCGCGGGTGCGCCGCGTACGCGTCGAATCCAACTCCCGCCGGCTGCGCAAAGCTCTCATCGGAGCCGTCATCGGAGTCGCGGTCGGCGTCACCGTGGACCAGACCCTCGGCGCGCGCCTGCGCAATGAGTCGAACCAGAGCGGCCGCGCCGTCACCTACATTGCACCCATTGCCCTGTTCGGCGGGCTGGGTGCCGCCTTCCCCGGCTATCGCACCGTCTATAGCGCCCGCTGACCCTGCCCGGGCCCTCTACCGCCGAGCGTCTCGCGCACTTTGGCCGCCAGAGCGGCCGGGCTATATGGCTTTTGCAGCAGACTCGCTCCAGTATCCAGCGCGCCATGCCGCAGGATCACGCTGTCGGCATAGCCGGAAACGAAGATCACCTTCAGACCGGGGCTCATCGAGAGCAGCCGCTTGGAGAGTTCGACCCCCGTCATGCCGGGCATCACGACATCGGTGAGCAGCACATCCATCGGCTCTCGGGCAGCGCCGTAGAGGCGCAGTGCCTCCTCCGCATCCGCCGCTTCCATCACCCGGTATCCGTAGGTGCGCAGCGAAGAGGCCGCCAGGCGTCGCACCTCCGCTTCATCCTCCACCAGCAGAATAGTCTCGTTGCCCTCCAGCACCGGCACCGCTCCGTTCACGTTCTCCTCTCGTGGAGCGTGCTCCACCCGCGGCAGATAGATGCGGAAGGTGGTGCACTTGCTGTATACGCTCTCCACCTTGATATGTCCTTCGCTCTGCCGCACGATGCCGTAGACCGTCGCCAGCCCCAGCCCGGTTCCCTTGCCCTGTTCCTTGGTGGTGAAGAACGGCTCGAAAATTCGCTGCTGCGTCGCTTCGCTCATGCCGTGGCCCGTATCGCTTACCGCCAGCATGACGTACTCCCCCGGCCGGACATCCGTATCGTTGCCCGCGAAATGCATGTCCGCCGTCACATGGGGCTCATTGGCCGTCTCGATGGTCAGCCGCCCGCCGCCCGGCATGGCGTCGCGCGCGTTCACGCAAAGGTTCATGAGCACCTGGTGCACCTGGCTGACATCCGCTTCCACGCCGCCCAGTTCCGGATTCAGGCGGCAGATCAGCTCGATATCCTCGCCGATCAGGCGCCGCAGCATTCTTTCCGTATCCCGTACGATGTCGTTCAGGTTCAGCACCTCCGGCCGCAGCATCTGCTTGCGGCTGAACGCCAGCAGTTGCCTGGTCAGGTCGGCCGCCCGCTGCCCGGCCTCGTGGATGCTCTGCGTATACGCATGGCGCGCGTCGGATGCCTCCAGCGTGCTGAGCAGAAACTCGCTGTACCCGTTGATCACCGTGAGCAGGTTGTTGAAATCGTGCGCCACCCCGCCCGCCAGCCGTCCGATCGCCTCCATCTTTTGTGACTGGCGCAACTGCTCCTCGCGCTCCCGCAGCGATTGCTCAGCCACGCGCCGCTCCGAAATATCGCGCGCGTTGATCACGATCCCGGTCACGTTCGGATCGGCCAGCAGGTTCGTGGCTACGCCCTCCAGCACCCGGAACGAGCCGTCCTGGTGCCGCACGCGCAGCTCAAAGGCCCGCGTCTCCCCAGGCCCGAACGATGCCCCCGAGAAAAGCTGGCTCACCAGCGCGGCGTCGTCGGGATGAACCACCTGGCGCACGGATCGGCCTGCCAGTTTCTCCGGCGAGTAGCCGAATACCGGCGCAATGGACGGGCTGGCGTACAGAATCCTGCCGGTCCGGCTCAG
This sequence comes from uncultured Solibacteraceae bacterium, assembly GCA_964568355.1. GTDB lineage: Bacteria > Acidobacteriota > Terriglobia > Bryobacterales > Bryobacteraceae > JAJPJX01. The sequence continues at coordinate 4,616 of CAZMRK010000455.1, forward strand.
GATGAGGATCAGATCCGAGGCATTCTCGATCAGCGACCGGAAGTACGCCTCGCTGCGGCGCACCTTGGCGTAGAGGTCTTCAATCTCGCGCGAGGCCCGGTTGAACGCCTCGGCCAGTTCGGCCAGTTCATCGTTTCCGCTGGCCGAGACCTCGAACCCGAAGCGGCCCTGGGCCAGCGCGCCCGTGCCGGCGGCCAGTCCCGCCAGGGGACGCGTGATGCTGCGCGTCACCACCAGCCCCAGCAGCGCCGCCGCGGTCAGGCTCAGCAGCCCCGTAGCCGCCAGCACCTGGAGGGTCTGGTGCTGCGCCCGCTGGATGTCATTCAGCAGATTTTTGCGCGCCTCCGCCAGGTCGGCGTCGATCTGGCCCACCAGCGCGGCCACCACATCATCGGTGTGGTCCACCTGGTTCAGCAGCCGGGCATGCAGCGCTACCCAGTCGTCGGTTCGCGCCAGGTCCACCAGCGAGCGAACCCGGCTGGGCAGCGCATCCAACATGCTGTTCAGGCTGTCCAGGATCACCGCCTGCCGGCTGTTGTCTGGCTTGGTGTGCCGCAGCGTGTCCGACGCCCAGGCCGTATCCGATTCCAGCCCCGCCAGCAGGCGCGCGGCCTCCACTTCGAAAAAGTCCCGGTTCCGCGTATCGGCGGCGCGGTGCATCTGGTTCATCAGGGTCAGGATGCCGTTGTCCACCTGGAGCACCGCCGTCATCCGCCGCTCCACCGCCGAAACCCGTTCGACCTGCATCCGGATATCCCGCAGAAACCATACCGAGACACTGCTGCCCACCAGCATCAGGAAGAGAATGCAGGCGAATGCCAGCCGCAGCCGTACCCCGATGCGCAAGTTGCGCAGGCGCCAGTGGCGCGACGATCGAAGCTTCGTCAACAGCGTCATGACTGCGGAGGTCCGGTGCGGAAGCCGGTCAGTTCGACCAGCCGTTTTTCGAGCTGCGCTAAAGCCTCTTCGGGCCGCGCCTTCTGCCCCAGGACGGCGTGAACCGCCAGGTAATAGGCCCTCGATACCTCGCCATATTTGCTTCCGGTAACCGTGGAGGGGCGCGCGATCCACGACTCCCTGCTGGAATTCTGGAACAGCGCCACCCAGGGCAAGGTGCGTGCCAGGTCCGGATTTTCGTAGAGAGAGGGAATCGTCGGCAAATAGCCCCGGGCGAGCGCCCGGCGCAATTGTACCTCGGCTCCGCTGAGATAGAGCGCCAGTTGAACTGCCTCGCGGCGGTGCGCGCAATAGCGCGAAACCGCCAGATGAAAGCCGCCGGTGGTCTGGGCCCTCCCCGCGGGTCCGGCGGGCAGCAGCGTCACGGCGAATCGGCCTTGGATCGGCGCA
>CAZMRK010000456.1:0-18927 GCA_964568355.1 uncultured Solibacteraceae bacterium
TTGTGGCGGACTGTTCTCCGTGGTCACCAGGGAGACGAGCAGTTCTCTGAAATGGAAGCCGGACTTCTGGAAGGCATCGAGCGCCCGGCCGATCTGCGGGTCGTCGGCAGCCGTCTCGTGGCGGCCTCGCAGATATCGAAATACCTGCTTGACCATGCATTCCTGGCACTGGCGGGCTCCGGCGAGGATTTCGCCCATCTGCCGCGGGCTGGTGAACTGCGAATTTTCGACTCCGGCGAGCTGGCCGCTGGTATCGAGATCGAGCTCGATTTCTTTCTTGGCGACCTTGGCCTCGTGGACATCGGGATAAAAGAGCAGCCTGGCCTTTTCGCGCCGGACTCCGATGGCGTCGAATTTCTCCAGTCCGAAGCCGATGGGGTCGATGAGGTTATGGCAGCCTGCACAGGCCTTACTCGTGGTGTGTTGGGCCAATCTTTCCCGATTGGTGACCGGGCGGCTCTCCGTTACCGGCGGGAGGTTGGTATCGACTCCCGGAGGTGGCGGCGGCACGCGCTGGCACAGAAACTGCTCCCGTACGAACAATCCGCGCGCGGTAGGAGCGGTGTCCTCGGGCTTGCTGGTCAAGGTGAGAAAGAGCGCCTGGCCCAGCACGCCGGCGCGCTCCTGGGCCGCGGGGAACTCGGTTCGATCGAAATCGCGCGCGGGCGCCGGGACTTTGTAAACGGCGGCGAGATCGGCATTGACGAAGCCATAGCTGGCGCGGAAGGCATCCATGAAATTGCGGTCATTCCACACCAGGTCGCCTACAAACCGGCGCGACTCCTCGATCATGGAGACGACCAGTTCGTGGCTGAACAGCGGAAAGCTGCGCCGTTCCCGAGCGGCGGCGAGGGCGCGATCGAAGCGCAGCCACTGGCTCACGAACTCATCGAGCGCCTGGCGCGCTCGCGGGTCGGCCAACATACGGCGGGCGGTGCGCTCGATGCCGGCGGGCGCATCGAGCTCGCCGCGGGCCGCGCGCTGCAGCAGGTCCTCATCCGGCATCGTGTTCCAAAGAGAGTAGGCGAGCCGGCTGGCGGTCGCGTAGGCCTTCCAGTCCGCGCGCGGCGTATCCTCCATCCAGAACAGGAAGCTGGGCGCCTGCAGCATGCTTTCGATGACGGTCTGAGCGCCTTTGAGGAAATCGGTCTCATTGACGAAGACCGTTTCATAGAGGGCCACCTCTTTGGGAGTGAGCGGACGCCGGAAGGCCTTGCGGCCGAAGGTTTGTATAAACCTGGTTCGGCAAGCTGCCTGGCGCGGCCCGGTGTACTCGCAGGGGATCAGGTGGCGCGAATCTCCGCGCAGGAACGCGCGCTTCGCGAGACGTTCGGCGGCGAGGCTGTAGGCTTCAATCTGCACCGGGGAGAGCGTCTGCGAGCCGTACTGATTCTTATACCCATCGACGAAATCCTCGGGCGGGAACTGGCCGGAGGGGTCGGAGGATTCACCCAGCAGGTCGCGCACGGTGTTGGCGTACTGGCGATGGGTGAGCCTGCGCAGCATCACCCGCGCCGGAGCACCGGCCCTGGCGGATTCCGCCTTGCGATAGGTGAGGGCCTGGCGCATTTCGGAATCGGAGAGGGAGGCGAGGTGGTTGACCCAGGCGACGAGCAGCGTCTCCTCCTTGCTGCCCTGTTTGATGCGCTCTCCCCCGGTGTGCTTGATGCGGTTGGTGGGCTTGTTCAGAAGCAGGGATTTCTCGGGGTGGGCGCGATCGACCAGCTCGACCAGCGAGCTTCCGAAGGCTTCCACGACCTGAGCGGAGGCGCCTTCGGGCGGGAAGTGGAGCCGGGTGGCGGAAGCCACTCCGTCCGCGTGATGGCAGGATTTGCAGCCGGCGTGATCGAGCACCGGATAGAGGCCGGTGGAGAACGTCTGGGCGAAGGCCACATGAGCCAGCGCGGCGCAGCCCAGCAAAACGCGCGGCAACCAGCTCGCAGCAACGACCCCTGGCGAATTCCTAGACCACATTCCCGACCCAGCCCTCGAGGATACTCCCGGCCACGATATCAAGCTATCTCCCTCTGCGTCAACACGCCGCGGCGCGGCCGGCCTACCATTCCAGACGGCCGCCGAATCGCATGGAGCGCGCGCCGGTGGCTCCGGTGATGACACCGACGGTTGCCAGATTGGTGATGGTGGTGTCCGGATTGTTCCAGTTGGGATGGTTGAGAACGCCGGCAGCGGTCATTTCCACACGGAAGGCCAGCCGCTCGTAGATGCGGAAGGTTTTGTACAGACCGGAATCCAGGATCCAGCTTCCCGGTCCGATGATCACGCCTTTGGCCGCCGTGCCGAATGAGCCGGCGCTGGGAGGTCCGAAGGCCTGGACATCAAACCACTGGCTGACGGAACGCTGGCCGGAGGGGAGGTTCGCGTTTTGCAGGGCATTCGGCCGAAGCGTGACGACCGGAGCCGTACGGCTGGCGGTGTAACGCGTTCCGGTGGGGTCGGGACCCGACCACTGGGGTGTGAGGAAGTTGCCGGAATTAATGAACAGGATGGAGCTGATGTTCCATCCGCCGATCAGAGCATCCAGGAGGCGATTGGCCCCATTGACGAAGCGGTGACCTTTGCCAAAGGGGAGTTCGTATACCAGATAGCTCTTGACCTGGTGGGTTACGACGTCGATCCAAACGGCACGTTCGCGCTGCCGGTTGTAGGCGTCTTCGGGAGCCTGGCCGCCTTCGAGATCTCCGATATCGCGCGCGAGGGTGTACGCGAACTGATAGGTGAGGCCGCTCTTGTAAGTGCGGGTCGCCTGGAACGTCAAACCGTTATACTGATGTCCGGCTCCGTTCGTGCCATAGGAGAGGCTGCCCGGAATGTAAGGATAGGGCACCGCCTTATCCACATACGCGCGCGTATCGGCGAGGGGCTGATTGATGTCATAGACGTACATGCCTTTGCGGGTGTTTGTGCCGACATAGGAGACGCGAAACCCCGTGTTCCACTGCTGATGCTCGATGGTGGCGCTGTACTGCATGCTGTAAGGGTTCCGCATATCCGGATTGCGGGATGCGGGCGGGTTCACCACGGTGGGACGATTGACTCCGGCAGGATAGACGAAGGGCAAGACCACGGTGGGGTTGTCGGCGGGGTTGGTGAAGCTTGGTTCCGAGATCACAAACGGACTGCCGATGACCGGATTGGTCAACTGCGGGGTCTGATCGTAAAAGATGCCGAAGCCCGCGCGAAATACCGTGTTATTGCCCCAGGGCCTGTAAGCGACGCCCAGGCGCGGAGCGAAGTCATTGCGATCTTTGCGGATCAGCGTGTCGCTGGGAAGGCCGACGGTTCCGGCCTCCACGATCGGGATGTAGTTCTGAGGCCAAAGCGCGCTCACTTTATTGAGCGATCCGTTCGGAACCACGATTTTTTGCGTTCCGATATCGAAGATCGCCTGCAGTCCGTCCCTTTGCGTCCAGTAGGGATGGTATTCGTAGCGCAGTCCCAGGCTCAAGGTCAGCTTGGGAGTGGCCTTGAACTCGTCGGTGGCGAAGAACTCCCAGGTGACGCGCGAGTTATCCTGGCGCAGGGCGGGAAAGGCGCGAGAACTGGTGGTCGGAATGCCGAGGAGGAAGTCGGCGTAAGGGAATCCGGTGAAGCGGTTGGAGAATGTGAGGCAGCCGTAGAGGCATTGCGAGGACGAAAGGTCCTGATAGCGCAGCCGCTCAATGATGGCTCCGGCCTTGACGCTGTGGCGGCCGCGGAACCAGCTTACGTGGTCCTGAATCTGCTGCGAGAAAACCCAATAGCCCGGATTGTTGTACATGAGGTAACCGGAGGTAGCGGCGTTGGTAATGCCGAGGCCGGAAAACGACACTTGCGGAAATCCATTCAGATCGGGCAGGTTGTCCACCAGGCCCTGGAGTCCAAGGTCCTGGACCACGCCCCTGCCCATGAGATTGGCGTAAATATTGTTCACGTTGAAGGAAAATCCGTAGCGTGTCTCGTTGATCAGATTAGGGCGGATGCTGTAAGTGGAGGAGACCGCGGCGCCCCGGTTCAGCCAGTCCTGATGACGCAGGCCGAGCGTGGGCAGGTTGATATCGGTAATGTTGCTGACGGTCGCGGTTTTCCAGGTAAGACGGCCGTAGATGAACCACTTATCCGAGAACCGGTGATCGATGCGGGAGACCAGATAATAGCTCGGGTCGTAGGGGTGGGCATACAGCGACCGGTAGTTCTGGCTTTGAAATACATTGGCATCGCCGAAATTAGGGGTAGGCCAATAGAGGTCCTGAAACTTCAGCGAGACCGGATTCAGACGGGATGCCGGAATGACATTATTTGGAAACGGGGTTCCGCCGGCGGAAGGATCTTTGATCGGAGCGGCGCCGGCGAAGTTTCCGGAACGCCAGGGGAGGGCGGGGACGGTCGGGTTTACCAGGTCCTGGGTCGTGCTGCCCTGGTAGGTTTCGTAGGAGAAGAAAAAGAACGTGCGGTTGCGGCCGCTATAGACGCCGGGAATATAGACGGGGCCGCCGAAACTGGCGCCGGGCGAATGACGCACGTAGGAGCCCTTGGTCAGCGAGAACGGATTGCGCGCATTCAGCGCGTTAGAGGCATAGTAATCGAAGGCGCTGCCGTGCACCTGGTTGGAGCCCGATTTCGAGATCATGCTGAACTGGCCGATGGTGCCGTATTCGGCCGAGTTGTTGGTGGAATCGAGCCGCACCTCTTCGAAGCTTTCCATGAAGCCAAACATGGCGCCGAGAGAATTAGCCTGGTGGGAGTTGACGCTGATGCCGTCGATGGAATAGTTTTCCTGGCCGCCGCGACTGCCGGCGAAGCGCGCGCGCGACGTGCCGACCATGGGATTGACGGTGGGCACCATTTGCAGCCAGGTGGACATGGAGCGCGTGTTCATCGGGAGAATCGACAGCAGGTTGGCGCTCTTGGTGTCGCTGATGCGCGGCGTTTCGGTCTCGATGAGCGTAGCTCCGGCGGTTACCGACACTTTCGTATCGACGGCGCCAATTTCGAGACGGACATCGATACGGCGCACATCCAGAGCGACCAGTTGAATATTTTCCGCGACAAACTCTTTGAAGCCCGCGGCAGTCGCGCGCAGAACGTAGGTCCCTTCGCGAAGATGGGCGAGCGTAAATACGCCGGCGTCATTGGAGACCGTGTTGTAGCGATAGTTGCTTTGGACGTGCGTCGCCTCCACGACAATATTGGGAATGACAGCGCCGTTTGGATCCGTGACGGTGCCCGTGATGGAAGCGAAGGTGGTTTGGGCAAGCAGGGCGGCTGCGGCGAACACGAACAGACAGCCTGCACGCAGAGCGGCGAGTGCGTACACCATGAAGTTCCTTTCCGTCAGCCGGAGACGAATTCAGACAGCCTGGCCGGCATGAGCACGAAGTTCGTTCGCCGATGGCCACAGTCCGGCGGCAGCGCGAACTTCGCGCGCACCTCAAAGGCGAGCGAACCCAGTCAATACGGTCGAAATACCAGAGCGACTTGAGCGCAAATATATGCTGGTGGTATTTCGGAAGTCAAGTATTTTTTGTCTTTTGTTGTTTGTTTTGTGAGGAAAGCCGGCGAATATTATGTTTTTTTTTTGAAGGAATCGGCGGAAAGGCCGAAGGCCAGGTCAGGCGTAACGCGCTCGTGTCATCGAGCCGATGAGAGGAGAGCCGCCGGCGTGATCGTCGGACAGGCCGCCCCAAAATCCTTCTCTCCAGGTAGACCACCGTGGTTTCCAGGACAGTTCCCTCCTGGCTTTCGCATTCGACGCACCACGCACATCCGTCATCAGGATCACGCCGTGCTCTCCGATGGCAAGGCGTCCGAGCCAGGCCGATATCTGGAGCGGCGGTTTCGCTCCCACGGCCGCGGCAAGCGTGGAGAGCCATTCGGAGACCGGCGCGGGCTCGTTGTCGACGATGTTGTAGATGCCCGGGGCGGCCGAATCGAGGGCTCGAAGGGTAGCGAATGCGGCGTCATCGATATGGAGGAACGACCACACACCGGTTCCTCCGCCGACGATGGGCAAGCGACGCTGGCACACCTGCTGCAGCAGAGCGCCTCCGGATCCGAGCGTATTGCCGGGACCGTAGAGCGAACCGTAGCGGAGAACGATGCCGTCGGCTTGCGGGATTCCGGTGACCGCCCGCTCCAGATAGCGGATGGCGCGCAGCGTACTCCGGAGCGCGCGGGGCGGATCCGGGTCGAGCGGATCTTCTTCCGTCTTCACGAAACCGCCCTCCCGGGCATACGGCCACCCGGCGAAACTCTGCGCGAGAAAGCGGCGGCAGCCGGCTTTTTGTCCGGCCGCGATCAGGTGATCGAGCCCTTCGGTACGCAGACGATTGGTCAGCGCGAATGCCTGATCGAAGTGGCGGACGTCGAGATCCGCGGGAATGGAGGTGAGCTCATGGATGATGGCTTCGGGCGCGGCCTCACGAACCGCCTGCATCACGCGGGCGGCATCCAGGGCATCCACGACGACAGGGGTGGCCCCCGCCGCGCGGATGAGACCGGCTTTTTGGGGCGACCGGGTCATTCCGGTGACCCGATGGCCGGCCTGGACGAGCAGCGGAGTCAGCCGCCGCCCGATCGCGCCGGCGGCGCCCGCGACGAAGACTCTCATACGCTGCCTCGATGCGCCGCGGAATGCGCCGCCTGCGGTTGATAGGTACCCGGAACCGCCCGGAAGCCGATCATCAGACGATTCCAGCCGTTGATGGCAACAATCGCCATGGTGAGCGAGACCACTTCCTTTTCGGTGAAGTGCCGGCGCAGCTCCTGGTAGAGGCCGTCGGGCGCGTGACTCTCGCTGATCCGCGTGACGGCTTCGGTCCATGCGAGCACGGCCCGTTCGCGCCCGGTGAAGAACGGAGTTTCGCGCCAGGCGGAGAGCGCATAGAGCCTCTGCTCCGACTCGCCGGCGGCGCGGGCATCCCTGGTGTGCATATCGATACAAAACGCGCAGCCGTTGATTTGCGAGGCGCGGATCTCCACCAGGCGGTGGAGCGCGGGTTCGAGTCCCGAGTTTGTCACGTACGATTGCAGCCCGGCCATGGCCCGATAGGCTTCCGGCGCGGTCTTCTGCATTTCCAGACGTGATTGCATGTGACCCGGTCTCCCTCCTTCTTCTTCAGCGTAAGAGGGGCTATGGACTTCCGGAAGATCCATAATTCAAATCCAGACTGGTCCACTTTGGCGTGGTTGTAAAAAATCCGGGGACACGGCTACCGCATGTTCGGCGGAACGAGTTTGAGACGTCTGCCCGCAGTGCCCCCGGATTTGTCAGGTTTGCGATGCGGGAGGGACGACTCCTTTCCATCTCGCGTAAGCGACCAGTTGCCCGTAATGTTCGCTGTTGTGTTCGAGAAAGGTCACGACCATTTCCGCAGTCTGCGGCTCCCAGGCGGGCGCACAATCTTTGAGCGCGGCGGACGCATCCGCGATGCTTTTTCGGAGGGCATCCAGGATCTTTTCCTTGGCCTGGTACTCGGCCTTCGGCAGTTCATTTGCGGTTTCGTCGGCGGTTTCCCCGCGTGCGACTGCCGCCACGTAACGATTCCAGAACGTCACGTGGCGCAGGACGCCGGCGAATGTTCTTACACCTTCCGCCGGCTTGAGCTCGTATGCGTTTTCCGGGAACTTTTCGGCAAGGGCAGTCAGTTTGGCTCCCGATTGTTCCCATTGGGTAATGAGTATGGTCGGTATATTCACGGTCAGTGCTGTTTTGGTTGCCACGAATTTCTCCTACCGTTCATCAGAATCAGAGATCCGGCATGGTGGCCGGCGCCGCGCATCCTTTTCGGCTGCCGCGGCTATACTTTTTGTAAAGCTTACGAGGACGGAATTCTTGGCGAAAATTGCGGTCGAGCGCGGGGGAGATCCGGGGCAGGGAACCGAAGCCCTGAAGGTGCGTGTCGTGGCACAGGGCGACGGTTGGGCCGTGTCCGACGTGGTTTGCACATCGGGTCCGCACAGCCGGCCTTTTGAAGAACGACACACGCAACCGACGATTGCGCTGGTGGTTGCCGGCACGTTTCAGTACCGGTCAGGGAGAGAGTGTGACCTGATGATGCCGGGCTCGGTCCTGCTCGGGAATGCGGGGCAGTCTTTCGAATGTGGGCACGAGCATGGCGTAGGGGATCGGTGTCTTTCGTTTTCCTACACGGCGGAGTTTTTCGACCGGCTGGCGGCCGAGGCGGGATCGGGCAGCCAAGGGGGCAGGTTTCGGGCGCTTCGCGTGCCTCCGATCCGTTCGCTGTCGGGGCTGGGCGCGCGCGCTTCGGCGGCGCTTGCCGGTTCTGGGGAAGAGTGCTGGGAGCAGTTCGCGATCCAACTGGGCGCAAAAGCGGTGCAACTGGATTGCGGGACGTCTCCAGGGGGCGTAACCGCGCAGCCGGGGGCTCTGGCCCGAGTGACCCGCATTGTGCGGATGATGGAGGCGCATCCGGAGGATCGCCATTCCCTCGGAAATCTCGCGGAGGCGGCCCGTTTGAGCCCCTATCACTTTCTCCGAACGTTCGAAGGGCTGACGGGGGTAACGCCACACCAGTACCTGCTCCGCACACGCCTGCGCAGGGCCGCCGTCCAGCTTCGGAGTAAGTCCGGCAACATTCTGGATGTGGCGCTGGACAGCGGATTTGGCGACATTTCCAATTTCAACCGAAGCTTTCGCGCCGAGTTCGGCACGAGTCCTCGAATCTACCGCGCGCAAAACCGCGATTCTTCCAGGAAATCCGGTATTTCGAAGGCTTAATCAGGGCATGGCAGGAAAACTCCCCACGGAAAAGTGTTTGTATATTATTAAAAAGTTCGTATTCGCACATTATATTTATCGCCAAGATAAGGTATAGTTTGTAGGATAATTTCCGGAAGGGGGGATTCCATGGCCCATCTGGCTGGTGGAACATCGCAGGTCGAAGGCGACGACGTCGCCACCCTTTGCTCTGTGGCGAAGATCGACCCGTCCGGTTATCGGCGTTTTCCGGCGGCGATGAAACTGAAGGCAGACGCGGGCGGCGTCAAGCCGAAAGCGCCGGATGCAGCGATTCCGACTCCCTCTGTAGTAATTGGGCTGGCACAACTTAGCGCACTTACAGCCGACCGGCCGGAAGCGTCTCCGCCGGCGCCCACAGCCGTTCCGGATTCACCCGCTTCCCTGCCGAAAGTACTCGCGAAAGTCAGTTCTCCAGAGATCCCGGTCGTTCCGCAGCAGGCAGCTCCGGAACCGAATCAAAAAGAGAACGCCACCAAGACTTTGTACACCCAAAACAGGGACGCGAGAGTTCCGTACGGCGGGCAGGCCGGAGGAAGCCGGGGGACGATCCACCGGGTGCTGAAGAGGAATATGGAGGACTCCGGCGCGGTCTGGACTCCCGGAGCAGCCACACGCATGCTGGCCGTCTATCCGGTCGCCGGCGGTGTCGGCTGCACCACCTTGCTGGCCACGCTGGCGCGGATCTCTTCGACGATGGGGGAAGAGATCACGCTGGTGGACCGCGAAACCGAATCGCAACTCAGTTACTTTTTTGGCGGAGATGCCCTGGCCCGCGGCATTTCCTATTTTGAGCCACAAAAACCTACCGAGGGCATCGTGCATGTGCTGACGACGGAAGGCGAGGTCAAGCGAGGCCGCACCGACTTGCCGCTGGACCGGAACGAAAGCTGGATGTGGAGGCGGCTGGCTCAATTCGGCGATCAATCGGATCGTATACTCATCGACGCCGCGACTACGCTCTCGGAGCGAACGCAGCGGCGCCTGCTCGCCGGGGGGACCTGTCTCGCGGTGCTGGTGCCGGACCTTCGCTGCATGATTGCAGTCGGCCGGATCCTCAAATTCTTCACCGGCTGGGCAAACATTCTGCGCCGGCCCCTGGTGCCCTACTTTGTTTTGAACCAGTTTGACCCGGATATACCCTTCCATGTGGACGCGCGCGAAGAACTCCGGCGGCAGCTAGGCGACAAACTGCTGCCGGTAGAGATCCCTCGATCGGACGTAATCGCGGAAGCGGCGGCGGAAGGCATGACGGTGGTGGATTTCGCTCCAACGTCCGACGCGGCGGAAAACTTTTTCGCGCTCTCGGACCGAATCAGGGCCGTGACGCCCGCTACAGACTACCGGCATTTTGAAACGGATTGGTGAAATTCCCTTGCTACCGAATACGACCAAGCCTGCTGAGGAACCGCGTCCGCTGCTTCTTTCGCTGTTACTCATCCCTGCGTGCGCCGTTCTGCTTTTCCTGGTGATCCTGCCGATCTCCTGGCGAGCGCAGGCGGGCCTGGGACTTGCCTTCATCGTAGCGGCGGCGCTGGCCAACCGTCTTTCCAAGGGGCGCACCACAACATTGGCGTTAACGCTGCTGGCCTGTTTCAGCACGGCACGCTACGCCTACTACCGGTACAGCGAAACCGCATGGAACGTCAGTACTTCCTGGTCCACGCTGCACGTGCTGGATCTGACCTTCGTGTTTTTGCTGCTGGCGGCGGAGAGCTATGCCTTCCTGATTCTGTTTCTGGGGTGTTTCCAGACGCTGCGTCCCCTGAAGCGGAATCCTTTGCAGATGCCGGAAGACTATACCACGTGGCCCAAGGTCGACGTTTTTATCCCAACCTACAATGAGCCGCTCGAAGTGGTAAAGCCGACGGTTCTCGCGGCGCTCAACATGGACTGGCCGCCGGAGAAGTATCGTGTCGCCATTTTGGACGACGGGCGGCGGCGGGAGTTCGAGGAGTTCGCCGAAGCATGCGGCGCGGATTACATTACCAGGCTGGACAACGCCCACGCCAAAGCCGGCAACATCAATAGCGCGCTTCGGCAGACGGACGGCGAATTTATCGCTATCTTCGATTGCGACCACATCCCGACACGCTCTTTCCTGCAAGTCACGATGGGCTGGTTTCTGGCCGATAGCCGGCTGGCGATGGTCCAGACCCCGCACCTGTTCTACTCCCCGGACCCGTTCGAGCGAAACCTGAACGTCTTCCGCAAAGTGCCGAACGAGGGAGCGCTTTTCTACGGCATCATCCAGGACGGCAACGATCTTTGGAACGCGACTTTCTTTTGCGGCTCCTGCGCGATTCTGCGCCGGACCGCACTCGAAGAAATCGGCGGCGTGGCGGTAGAGACGGTGACCGAAGACGCGCATACGGCATTGCGAATGCACAGCCGCGGCTGGAACACCGCTTACATCAATATTCCACAGGCGGCGGGTCTGGCTACGCTGCGCCTCTCGGACCACGTGGGCCAGCGCATTCGCTGGGCGCGGGGGATGGTGCAGATTCTACGCGTCGACAACCCCCTGTTCCTGCGAGGGCTGAAACTCCCACAGAGGCTGTGCTATTTCAATGCCGCTTTACATTTTCTGTTCGCCGCGCCGAGGCTGATCTTCCTGACTTCTCCGCTGGTCTACCTTCTGCTGGGCCGCTACAACGTGTTCGGATACCTGCCGACCATTCTGGCCTATGCGTTTCCGCACCTGGTCATCTCCACCATGTTGAACTCCAGGGTGCAGGGGAGGCACCGGCATTCCTTCTGGAACGAGATCTACGAGATCGTGCTGGCTCCCTATATCCTTCTGCCGACGTGGCTGGCGCTGATCAATCCACGCTGGGGCAAGTTCAACGTGACAGCCAAGGACTCGGTGCTCGAAGGGTCGGCGTTCGACTGGCGCATTGCCAGGCCATTTCTGGTCCTGGCGGTGTTGAATGTTCTGGGCGTGATTGCCGGCGTCCGGCAGTATCTGGCCTACGGGGACGCCAACGGCATTCTGGCGATTAATTTGTTCTGGGCCTTTTTCAATCTTCTGCTGCTGGGCGGCGTCCTGGCGGTGGCATTCGAACGGCAGCAGCGGCGAAGCCACGTGCGGGTCCGGGCAAGACTGCCGGTGAACGTCGCTCTGGCTAGCGGAGAGATCCTTTCCGGGCGCACCGTGGATCTTTCGAACGGCGGATTATCGGCCCGTTTCCTGCGCACGAGCGGATTGGTCCCGGGCACTCTGGTGACCGTCATCGTTTCTCTCGCGGACAAAGAGGCGGAGTTCCCGGTGAGGGTACTCGAAAACCGCGGCGCAGAGGTGCGATTCGAATTCCAGGAGTTGAACCTGGAGCAATATGCGGCGTTGACCCGGGCGGTGTTTTCGCGCGCCGACACCTGGCTCGAATGGAGCAAAGGCTGGCAGACGGACCGGCCGCTGCGCAGCATGTTCACCATTCTGGGGATCTCTTTCCAGGGCCTTTACCGGGTAATCCGATCCTCGCTGGTCCGGTCGGGGAGGGACAAGGACAGGGCGAAGCCGCTTCCGAGAAAACCGGAGATGGCGGTGCCCTCGATCCTCATCCTGCTTCTCTCTCTGTTCTCAGCCGCGCAAACCGGCAGAGGGCAGGCGACACCGAAAACTTCCGCGGCGCCGAGCGGACGGGAAGCCGCTTCCTCTGCCTCCCGCTCCTCGTTCCGGGAACAGCGGAGCTTCGAGGCGTTGGGATACCGGAGCGGCATTCTGCTTCGCAGAAGCGGCAGCCACTCCAACGTATATTTCGGCGTGCCGTTAACGAAGCTGGTCGGCACGGCATCGCTGGACTTGCGCTACCGCGTCTCTCCGGGACTGGTTTCGGGCACCAGTCGAATCAATATCCTGCTCAACGGATCGCCCGTCGGTTCGGTGCCGGTAGCCGGATCGGCCGACAGCGCCAGCACGATTGCGCGCACCGAAGTCGCCGTGCCGGCCGAGCTGTTTCTCTCCGAGAACACGTTGACATTCGAACTGATCGGCAGTTGCACGGCCGGATGCGACGAAGAAGACGAGATGGGGGTGTGGGCATCGGTAGAGCCTTCCACGGAGTTGCACACAAGCGGAACGTACCTGTTGCTGCCCAACAACCTTGCGGTGCTACCCGCCCCATTCTTCGATCCGTCGGCGCAGCGGGTCAGCGAGCTGCCGTTTGTCCTGGAAGAACATCCGGACAGCGTGCTGCTCCAGGCGGCGGGGATTGTGGCTTCCTGGTTCGGAATCAAAGCCGACTATCACGGAATTCACTTCCCCGTGCAGGTCGGCCGGATTCCTCCGGGAAATGTCGTGCTCGTCGGAACCAGGGATTCGCCGCTGGTGGCGAGTCTGGGAATCACGGTTCAGGGCCCCACGATCGTCATTCGGGAGAATCCCAATGATCCGTATGGCAAAGTGCTGGCGATCGCGGGCAACGACGAGCCGCAGTTGCTGACGGCTGCGCGGGCCTTCTCGCTGGGGAGGTACACGGCCGCCGGCGATCGTGGGCTGGTGCAGGCTGGGACGGAGGCCAGCCCCCGCCGGCCCTACGATGCTCCCAGATGGATGCAGACGGACCGCGATGTGGATCTCACCCATGGCACGGCTCCCGCGGATCTGGAGGTCGCCGGCAGTGGAAGAGTCAACCTCTACTTCCGTCTGCCGCCGGACCTGTATTACGGCACACGCGACCTGGTGCCGCTCCGCCTGCAATTCCGGCATACCCGGTTGCTTCGGGCGGAAAGGGCGGAAGTCAAGATTCATCTGAACGGCAACTTTGTTGCGGCGCGGCCCATTCGGCTGAACAGTCCTCTGGATTTTCAATGGGAGATGGTACAACTGCCGGCGGCCGGCCTGTATCCGCGCAACACGCTGGCCATCGAGTTTGTGTATGAACATGTCCATGTTCCCGCCGGCTCGCCGCGCCTGCCGCAAACGACCGTCCTGCCGGGAACTAACCTGATGATCCAAGGCATTTCGCACTTTACCGAAATGCCGCGGCTGGACCTGTTTGCGGGCACTGGATTTCCATTTACGCGAATCGCGGATCTTTCCCAGACCACGGTCGTGCTTCCGGCGGCGCCGACCGCGGATGAATACGCGCTGTATCTTACGGCCCTGGGGTTTCTGGGGGCGCAGACGGGCTACCCGGGAATCGGGGTGTCGGTGATGCAGGGCGGCGTCCCCGCGGAAGGCTGGGATAAGGATCTGCTGCTGCTCGGCACGTATCGCGATCTTGCGCCGGTCGAGGCGTGGCCCCGGTCTTTCTACCTGACGCCGGAGCGCGATCGCATCCGGATCGGGAGTACCAGCGGTTTCGATCTGTTGTGGGGGCGGCTTCCGTTCACGCATTCGGCACGGGAGCTGCGCCAGTTGGAAACACTGCTGCAGAGTTCGCCGAGAATCGACGGCATCGTGCAGGCGTTTCGGTCGCCGGTAAACCGGGAGCGCAACGCGGTTGCCGTTACGGCGATTTCCAGCGCGTCTGTGGCCGAGCTGGCCGCACGGTGGTCGGATCCCGCAAATGCGGATCAGGTGTGGGGTGACCTCAGCCTCCTTTATGGGGGACGGTTTCATTCGTACACCTTGAACCGGCACCGCTATTATGAGGGCCAGTTGGGCACCTGGCAGACGCTTCAGTATTGGTCGCGTCGCTTTTACTGGCTATCGCCGGTGGTGGTGCTGATCTGGATATGGATTTTGGCTGTGTTGCTGGACCGCTGGCTGGAGGCAAAGGCCGCGATCCGCCTGCAGGTACAGCGATGATCCAGCCGCAGGCCAATCGCGGGGCTGGAGCCCTGCGGCAGACTGAAGTTCGCTCCAGGCCAGTGTGGCTTGCGGAGTGGATGGGGTGAGGGAGGCACGGATGCAGAATCTCAAAGCGATGATTCTGCTGATCGGGTTGATGATTGGTTCCGCGGCGGCGCCGGCCCAGCCGAACGCGACGGAGTTGCTGCTGAACAAAGCCAGGGCGCTTGAAGCCCGCGGCCGCGTGGATTTGGCGGCGCAAACCTGGCAACAGGTCCTTGGTATCGATCCCAACCAGCCGGAGGCGCTGGCCGGGATGGCGAGAGCGGCGAAGGCGGCAGGCAACGAGGCTCAAGCGCGCGCGTACCAGGAGCGTCTGCGGCGGATCGACCCGAAGAATCCGGCGCTCAATCGAACAGAGAGTGCCCCCGCTCCCGGTGCCACGGCGGCGCAGCGCGAGCGGCTGCAGGAAGCAGCGCGGCTGGCACAGGCGCGTGAATACGAGAAGGCCATGGTAATTTACCGCCAGGTCTTTGGCGACCAGCCACCGCCGGGTGACTGGGCGGTGGCCTATTACGAGACCGAGGCGGCTACCGCCGGCGGATGGGAGCGAGCGACGGCCGGTCTGCGCGCGCTGGTGAATCGCTACCCGAATTCTACGGCCTACCGGTTGGCACTCGGGAAACTGCTGACCTATAGGAGTTCCTCCAGGACCGCCGGTATCCAGATACTCGAGGGAATTCAGGATGGCTCCGCATTCGAGCGCGAGGCGCGCGCGGACTGGCGGCAGGCGCTCATCTGGGAGGGCGGAAGCTGGGCATCGGTACCGAGCCTGAAGGCATACCTGGCCCGCTACCCCGATTCCGAATTGCAAGGACTGCTGGAGCGCGCGGAAAAACAGCGTCCGCCGAAGCAGGCGGCGGTCGAGGGCAGGGAATTGGGTCTGGCATATGCGGCTTTAAAGGCCGAGAGACTGGAGGAGGCCGAACGGCATTTTCGGGCGATTCTCAAGGAAGCTCCAAAGAATGCGGGGGCCCTTGCCGGAATGGGCTATGTGCAGATGAAGAAGCAGGACTTCGCGGCGGCGCTGCAGAATTTCGAAGCGGCCAAGGCCCAGATGCCGGACAACAAGGACCTGAAAGAGGCGATGGATACTTCGCGGTACTGGCTGCTGATGCAGGATGCCACCAAGGCTTTGAAGGAGCAGCGGACCACTGACGCGGAAGGACTCTATCAGAAGGCCCTGGCCATCCGGCCGTCGGATGCTTCGGCGCTTGCCGGATACTCCGGCTCGCTCATGCAGCGTGGAGACCTGGCCGCGGCGACGCCGATCCTGGAGCGGCTGGTGCACGTCGCTCCAGAGAACATAGAAGCCTGGCGGACGTTGATGGAAGCCCAATACCATCGCGCCGGCGCGGCATCCGCACTGGTAACGCTCAAGCAGATGCCGGCTACGGTGTCGACCAAGCTGAACCAGGATCTGGAGTATCAGATTCTGCTCGCCTCGCTCTATCGCGACGCAGGGAATTGGGCGGAGTCGCAGCGCGCTTTTCAGCAGGCGGTGGTACTTGCCCGGACGAAGCGCGAACTTTCGGGCGGGGTCCAGATGCAGTTGGCGAGCCTCTACGTGGAGTTTGGCGATCCGATCGACGGGGCGGTCATCTACCAGAAGCTGATCGATGCGAAGCCGGAGAACCTGGATGCCTGGGAAGGCCTGATGCTGGCGCTCTACAAGGCAAAGGATTACCAGAGAGGCTTGCGCGCGCTCGAAGACCTGCCCGCTGCCGTGCGTCCTGCCGCGCTGGCACGGCCCAGCTTCCTGCGGGCGGCGGCGAGTCTGCAGACGGCCGGCGGAAACCTGACCTCCGCCGAGGGACTACTCCGGCGCGCGATGGAGCTGGAGACCGCCAACGGGGGGACTGCGAGCTTTTATACGCAATTGCAACTGGCTCAGACCTGGGTGGAGCAGGGCCAGCATGACCGCGCGGCCTGGATGTTCTCGGAGCTGACGAAATCGTATCCGGACAATCCCGAAGGCTGGAAAGGGCTGATGCTGGTGCTCCATCGCGAGCAGCGGGATGCGGACGCTCTGGAGACATCCCGCCGCATTCCTCCGGAGACCAACCAGAGACTGCAGGAAGACACCGACTATCTCAGCCTGCTGGCTTCGCTGTACAGCTCGAACGGGCAGCCCGAAGACGCTCTGCAGGCGGCGCGGCACGCGGTGGCCCGCTACCAGTCGGCCGGGCAGACCGTGCCTACCGAACTTACTATCCAATTGGCGTGGCTGTTGTTCGGCGTGCAGGGAAATGAGCGCGAGCTGTTCCTGCTGCTACGGGAGACCCGGGCAAGAGCGGATCTGACTTTGGAGCAGCGCCAGAGAGTGGATGAGCTTCTTACCACGTGGGTGCTGCGCAGCGCGCAGGCCGCCACGGAGGCGGAAAACCCCGACCGGGCGGTCCAGATTCTCGAGTCTGCCATGCGTGTCCTACCGGCGGAACAGAAAATTCGCCGGGCTCTTGCCGGCAACCTCCTGGCCGCTGGAGATTCCCGGCGCGCGCTCGCGCTTTACCGCGCCGCGGGAATGCGGAATGCCGCGGCCGCCGACTTTGTGGCTGCCGTTGGAACCGCACTGGCGGAGCGGCAAACGCAGATTGCCAATACCTGGCTGGACGAGGGCCTCAAGAAATATCCTACGGATCCCGACTTGTTGAATATCGCCGGACGGCAGGCCGCCGCCAAAGGGGATTTTCAGAAGGCGGAATTGTACTGGCGGCAAGCGCTGCAGTCGATTCAAGTGGCCAACCGGAAGCGAGCAGCAGCCAATACGCTGAGCCTGGCGAAAGGGTACACGCTGGATCCGCTGATGGATCAGGCGACGGACGATTTGGGGGCGGTCCTGCTGGGGGGAACGGAGGTTCCGCCGGCTCCCGCCGAGCGAAATCGCCGGCCGCCCTCCGGGCTGAAGCCGGAGGATCGGCTGCCCTGGCTGTTTGGCCCTAACGGGGCAGCGCCTTCCTCAAAGCCGATACCGCCGCTTCCTCCGCTCCAGCCGCCATCGACACGCCCAGCTCCGCAGAACCCCCTGGTGCCACAGACCAGTTCCGCCGAGCCCGATCTACCCTCGCTGCTTCGGGAGATGCGGGATCGTATGGAGCCGGCCGGGTCTCCGGATGCGGCGGCGCAGTCTTTGCTGGCGATGGCAAGACACCCGGAACGGGCTTCTGCGGCAGAGCCTGCACCGCCGGCGCCAGCAGACGACAGGATCCCGGAAAGGAAGGAGCCGATCCAGGCGGCCCTGGCGCCTGCGACTCCCGAGCCGCCTCCGCCTTCCGCGAGCGCTCCCCGGGAGAGTCTCGCCGGCGCCCAGCCGGAGCCACCGGGGCAGAGCCCTTCGCAGGAAGCGCCCGCGGCTCCGGTCTATAATGCCCGGCTGGTGGAGTCCCGGTCTGCCGCGTCCAGCGCGCTGCGGCGCTACCTGAAAAAGGGGGCTTTGCTGGAGGGAGGCGATGTCGCCCTGAGCGCGCTCCAGCCGCCACCTGGGGCCCAGGGAACTCCGCAACCGCCCCCGGCCACCGATGACGTGATGAAGCTACTGCGTCCCGCCACGCCGGCCCCGGTCCAACAAACTCCGCGCCCAAGCGCCAACATCGTGCCGTCCGAACAGATCTCGAAAGAGGAGCAGATCGAGAGCCAGCTTCAAGTGATGGAGGGGCGTAACAGTCCCAGTCTCGGGATGGGTGGATTCTTCCAATCGCGCAGCGGCCAGCCTGGATTCGAAAAAATGATGCTTCAGGAGAGTGATCTGGAGGCCAGCACCATCGTGGCGAACCGGCTGCGCCTGTCTTTGCAGGCCCGGGCAATCTTTTTGAATACTCCCGCGGCGGATGGGACCAGCACACTTCGTTTTGGACTGCTGCCCGCTGGCGATACGTTCGAGGCGCAGGCGGTCAGCGGGCTCGGCGCGGATGTGCAAGCCGCAACCACGAATTTCGGCCTGCATTTCGGCGCCACGCCCCGTGGTTTCCCGGTCAGGAACCTGCTCGGTGGGTTTCGCTTCCGGCCGGCGGGCGGGCCGATCACGAGTCAGTTCGAACGGGACAACGTGAGAGATTCCGTTCTGGCGTATGCCGGCGCGCAGGATCCGCTGACCCACACGGTCTGGGGCGGTGTGGTATCCAATACCGCGAGCCTGGCCGGGAACTGGGGCGATGAACGATCCGGTGCCTACTTCAGCACATCCTTCCAGTACCTCACGGGGAAGAGAGTGGAAAATAATCAGCGCATCGATGGCAATGTGGGACTTTACTGGAGGCTGGTGACGACGACGCGGGGGTCCCTGACTGCCGGCGCCAACCTGTTCGCGATGCACTACGAGAAGAATCTGCGCTACTTCACGCTGGGGCACGGAGGTTATTTCAGCCCGCAGAGATTTGTC
>CAZMRK010000457.1:0-2689 GCA_964568355.1 uncultured Solibacteraceae bacterium
ATCGGGCGCCTCCTCGCGGCAAGGCCCGTCCGGGCGCGGTTCGGCAATGGCTGGTACAGCGTGTTTCAGTTCCTACGGCGAAACCGGGCAGCGGTTTTGGCCGGGATGATCACGATCGCCAGCATCTGCGCAGGCCTGGAAGCCGCCAATGACCAGCGACGCATCGCGCGGGGCCGCTCTCAACAAGTACGCCAGCTTGCCAACAAAGTGCTGGCTCTCGACGAAGCGACCGGCGAACTCCACAGCTCCAATAAAGCCCGGTACGAAGTCGTAACGATGTCGAAGGAATACCTGGAAGCGCTTTCCGCCGACGCCCGGGTAGATCAGAATCTGGCGCTGGAGATTGGACGGGCCTATTCCCTGCTGGCCCGGGCCCAAGGAATTTCCGCCGCCGCGAATGTGGATCAACAGAGCCAGGCTGAGGATAGCCTGCGGAAGGCCGCCGCTTTCGTGGATCCTGTTTTGCGCGCCCGTCCGAATCACCGGGAAGCGCTGCTCACCGGAGCGAGGATTCACCACGACCGCATGATTATTGCCCAAGCAGAGCATCGCAAAGAAGAGGCTATGGCCCAGGCACATCAGGCTGTCGAGTATCTGGACCGACTGCTGAGCCTTGGAGGACTTTCTCCTGGCGAGGCCGAAGCGGCGTGCGAGTTCTTCTACTACATTGCGTCGGTGCACAAGGACCTGCATCTGTTCGAAGACGGAATCCGCTATAGCCAGCGTTCCGTGGAGATCTCCCGATCTCTGCCCAATGGCGCTTTCCGGACCAGCCTGGGGATGAGCATGCTCGCGGACCTCCGCCGTCTCACAGGGGATCTGGAAGGAGCGCTTCAAGCCATCCGGGAGGCACGGAGTTATTTGCAGCAGGCCCAGTTTCCCAGTGAACTGGCACGGCGTTCGTCCTGGGTTACGCTCCTGTGGCGCGAGGGCAAGATCGTGGGCGCGGCAAATGGACTAAGCCTGAACCGCTCTGCTGATGCGATTGCGGTCCTTCAAAAAGCCTTCGATCTAACGGAGGAGTGGACACAGAATGATCCGGATGGCGCCTGGAACCGGCTCTTCTTCGCGTCGTTGGGGCGAGAGTTGGGAGAACTTCTCCGAGCCCGCGATCCGGCGCGCGCCCTTGCCATTTACGATCATGGTCTGCGCCGGCTTCGCGAGATTCCCAATAATCGGGAGGCGCGTCGAGGCGAGGTAGAACTGTTAGCCGGATCGAGCTATGCGTTGCGGCGCCTGGGCCGCATTGGCGAAGCCAGGGACAGAATCGAAGCGGCATTGCGGCTTCTGAGCGATATCAAGGACTATCCGGCTGCGGAGGTCGCCCCTCACAGTGTCGCCGAATCGACGCTGCGGGCGCTTGGCGAGCACCTGGCCGAAACCGGCCAGCCGCAAGAGGCAGCCCAGGTCTACGCGGACCTGCTCGCCAAGCTGCTTGCTTCGAAGCCAGATCCGCAGAACGACCTGCGGCACGCAGTGGATTTTTCGCAGATCTACGGCTCCCTAGCGGTTCTCCATATGCGGTGCGGCATGGACGAGCAAGCGCGAGCGCTGTCCGCGCTCCGAGTGGGGTTGTGGCGCCACTGGGACGACAGGTTTCCCGACAACGCGCTGATTCAGCGGCAGCTTGAGCTGGCTCAGCGCGCTCGATTCCAGTCGCGGCTCCGAGTGGCGCTCGTGAGCCGCGACTATTGAGCAATCGCTACTTCCGAGTGGCCCGATAGAAGATGTAGTCGGCAGTATAGGTGACGAAGGCCGTCATGCCATTATTCTCGGTCTCACTGCAGGTGAGTGTGGGCGTTACGCCGCCGGAAGTGTTCACACGCTGAATATATGTGGCGAGTAGCAGCATTTCACCTCCCGCCGGCCCACGCCGTGCTCCTGTTACCTGCAGCAGGAGCCATGGAACCGCTCCGGGAGACACAAAGCGCGGATCGGTGGAGTTCGCGATCGCTTTACCCCACACGATGCTGGTGTCAAGCGAGCTCTGCCAACTCGGGCGCGCCACATTCTCGGCCGGGTTGATGCTGAGAAAATGCGTCGCGATCTGCTGGCGAATTTCGCTGTTCCCCCATTTCAAGCTGATAAACAAAGTGGCCTGAGGCCCGATGAAATTCCAGATGTATTTACCGGCGGTTGCGCCGGTAGTTGACAGCATGCACAGATAATTCTGAGTCCCGAGAGCCCTGCCCTTCAAAAAGGGCGCATTCCCTTCCGGCACCTGAATCTCAGGTGGCAGGGGCGATGGGATCAGGCTCTCCACTGCCTGTAAGTGTCTTGTCTCCGCCAGTGATGCCAAGGCGATTACACCTGCCAAGGCCAGATATCGCAAATTGCCGGTCATTTGTCTTTCCTCCTTCGGATTGGAAGATCCCGAGTGCGGCTCCTTAAGAAGCTGCCGGGCGCTTCCCGGTTTCTTCCAGGTGAAGCGAGTTCGCAAGCCGGAATTGGCGAATGCAAATTTCTTCTGCGAATTGTCTGCGAATTTCGCGCTTCCGGATACAGGGAGTCCACTGCTTCAGCAGCGAGACACTCCGGCCGAAAAGAGGATGAACCAATGGCAAATACAATTCGCTACTTCCGAGATCGTCTTACTATCGATCAGAACCTTATCTTGAATTCAGGCGCCAGGGCCGGGGACACGATCGTGTTCGGTGCGCGCCAGGCTGTGCTCTCCGCGCTGCTGCCA
>CAZMRK010000458.1:0-3776 GCA_964568355.1 uncultured Solibacteraceae bacterium
TAAATCCGGCCGGGATCACTTGGCCAAAGCCTCGCGCGCCTGCTGTTCTTCGCCCCAGATTTGTGGATCGGGGCCGGAGAGGGCGAGGAAAATCTGGTAGTTGCGGCGGGCCTCGGCCGACTTTCCCTGCCTGGCCAGGACGTTGGCGCGCAGGAAAAAGAGGCGGGGAAACCAGAGCGAGGGGTTGGAGCCAATGCTTTCCACCTGAAAGATGGGGTTGTGCTCCAGCAAAGGCGCCGCCTCCGGAAGCCGGCCGGTATGGACGTAGGCCCAGCCCAGCAGGACCCGCAGCGGCCAATCGGCGGTAGGGTCGGCGGCACGATGCATGTCCCGCAGCAGGGGGGCGGCGGCATCGAACTGGCGGGCGAACAGCAGCGCATAGGCCAGGCCGGTTTGTTTCCAGGGGAGCATCGCGGGCTCGGGGAACTGTCGTTCCGCCCGCACGGCCCATTCGGTTGACGAGGCTTCCGGCTGGGCGAGAAAATGGGCGACGCGCGCGGCTCCGGCGCTGGCAGGCCCGGCGGCGGCCACCGCTTTGGCGGCGTGGACGCGCGCGGCGTCGCGATTCCCCAATTCCAGGTCCCAGAACACCAGCTCGGCATAGGCTTCGGCGGCGAGATCGCGCAGCGGTCCGGATTCGAAACGCGCGGCAACCTCGGCCAGGCGCGCCAACCCTTCCCGGCGACGGCCGCAGGCCCAGGACCATTCGGCTTCCCGAAGCAGCAGCAGTGGATCGCGCGCGGCGGCGCGCTCGGCGCGGTATTTCGCGAACAGCGCGTCGGCCTGGCCGATCTCGCCGGTCATCAGGCGGGTGTGCGCGGCCTTCAGCAGCGTGGCGCCGTCCAGAAACGCGGGCGATTTCTGATGGGCCTGGAGATAATTCTGCTCTGCTTCCGCCAGCTTTCCCAGATAGAGATGCACGTCGCCCAGGGAATCGAGCGGGTTGGCGTCGCGGGGCCGCAGTTGCGCATAGCGGCGGAGAGCCTGAGTCGCCGAGTCGAGGTCGCCTGCCACGGCCGAGGCATAACCCATGCTGTTCAGGGTCTCGATGTTCTCCGGCTCGATCTCAAGGGCCTTGCGAAAGGCCGCCAGCGCATCCGGGTAGCGGCGCTGCTGGAGCGCAACCTGGGCCAGGCTGCGCGCGATGGTGGGATCAGCCGGGGCCAGGCGCGACATGGTGGCAAGAGCCTGGGCCTGGCGGGACGGGTCGCCGTCGAACATGGAGGCGAGCAGATCCAGGCGGGCACGGTCGAATTCCGCAAGCCGGGTCCTCTGCGCGCGGGCGCGGGCCAGCCAGCGCGCAGCGGCGGCGCGGTCGTGTCGGGCCACAGCCAGTTCCACCGCCGCGGTCCAGGCCGGCCCGAAGCCGGGATCGGCGGCCACGGCCTGTTCGAGCGCGCGTTCCCGCGCGGCGGGATCCGGGGATTCGAAGGTGAGGGCGTACTGGCGCAGGGCTTCGTCGCTGCGGGTGGCGGGGGGACGAGGGGTATCGGAGAGCCGGCGGGCGATACGGGCGGCAAGCGAGACGGCGCCTTCGCGCAACGGAACGCTTTCGGAGAAGGCCAGGCTGGTCCGCCCGGTGGCCAGGTCGCGCTCCACGACGTCGGCGCGCAGGGTCCCCCGGACCAGGGAGTACTGGCCGGTCACGATCCGAGTGGCTCCCGAGGCGAGGGCTTGCTGGGCCTCCGCCGCGATGCCGGGAGCGGCAACCGGCTGGGGGCCGAGAGCTTTGTCCAAGCTGTGCAGCGTGTTGAACGAGATGGCGTAGGTGCCGGCGTCGCCGCTCAGACCGGCCCGGA
Source organism: uncultured Solibacteraceae bacterium (assembly GCA_964568355.1). Taxonomy (GTDB): domain Bacteria; phylum Acidobacteriota; class Terriglobia; order Bryobacterales; family Bryobacteraceae; genus JAJPJX01. The sequence goes on from CAZMRK010000458.1 coordinate 1,800, forward strand.
CCGCTTCCGCCAGGCCGCGGCCCATCCATTCGAGGGCAGGCTCGGAGGTCAGGTTTTCAAAGCGGAGGACGGCAATACGCCGGACTTCGCCGGCGGGTTTGCGGGTGCAGCCGCCGGAATAGAGCGCCAGGACCAACCCCAGATAAGCCGATACACGTCCCGGGGAGCTACAGAACACGCGGCTCCAGCGCTAGCAGTTGCTGGAACTCCGGCAGGTCGCGGAGATTCGTGAATTCGGGATCTTCCTGGAACTTGGCCTTCTCCTTGAAGCCCTCCTCGAGGGCCTTACGCATATAGAGCAGAGCCCGGTCATTCATGCCCGCTTTGGCGTAAGTCTTGGCGAGATAGTAGTGGAACTTCGCGCGTTCCGCGACCCCGCGCTCCTGGAGCAGCACCCCGTAAGAACTACGGCGCTCGAAGACCTCCGGATCGAGGCTGAGGGCGGTCTGGTAAGCTTCGGCCGCGTCCTTATACTTCTTACGGGCGAAATAGGCCGTGCCCAGGTTGCTATAGATTGAAGCTGAGTCGGGCGTCACCTTGAGAGCTTTCTTGTACAGGTTGGTCGCTTTGCGGTATTTTTTTCGCGCGTAGTAAATGGTGCCCAGGTTATTGATCGCCTCGGCATACTTCGCGTTGAGCTTACAGGCCCTCTCGTAGCACTTCCGTGCGTTCTCGAAATCCAGCATCTGGTGGTAGGCGATGCCGATCTTGTTCCAGATGACGGCGGAATTCTGAGGGCACTCCCGATAGAGGTCAATGGCTTCGCGATACATCTTGCGGGCCATCAAGATGTCAGCGCGCTGTTCGGGCGTCAGGGTTGCGGCGACCGCGCTACGCGTAGTCTCCAAACCGGTGTCCAGCTTCTTGAGCGCATCAGTGGATGCAAGAGATGTTTGGGCGGGAAGGAGCCCCGCGATCAGAAGGGTGGCGGAGGAAACAACCAGAATTCGGGTGGAAACCATACCGGCCTCCTCGCCCTATTTAAACACACCCCACAGGCGGCGGAATAGCCCCTTCTTTTCCTTCGGCTTTTCGTTTTGCTGCGCGGTCTGGTCCGGCGGCTGGGGCGCCGGATGGGAATTCTGCGGGCGGGCCGCCACGCGCGGCGCTCCCGGGGCGGCTACCGGTGGCGCGATCATCGTGGGCGCCCGGGAAGGAAGCTCCCAGCCGGCCACGTTAGTCATTCCCGGTTGTGAGCCGCCATGCAGGGGGCAGGTGCCCACCGGCTCGGTGCCGGCGATGTATACCTCCACCCGGGTAGAGGGGCAGAGGGGGGTGGCCGGCATCCCGGAAAGCGGATCGATCTGCACCGCGACGATTCCATCCGGAGCCTCGAACGGCCGGGCACTGCGATACTCGCGATACTGGAGCGCGCGCTTCATGAACTCGGTCCAGATGGGCAGCGCCGAACGGGCGCCTTCCAGGTTGAGCTCGGTGTTGTCATCAAAGCCCACCCAGACGATGCAGAGCAGCTCCGAGGTATAGCCGGCGAACCAGCCATCGCGCTCCCGCTGCGAGGTGCCGGTTTTGCCGGCGGCCGGCACCACAAAACCGCGGGCCCGCACGCCCGCCGCCGTGCCGCTGCGCATCACCTCTTCCATGAGGTTGGTCATCAGGTAGGAGACGCGGGGGTCGAGCACGGAACGTACTTCGGTGCGGTTGGTGTAAATGATCTTTCCATCCTGGGAACGGACCATCCCGATGAAGTTGGGCTTCACGAAGATGCCCTGGTTGGCGAAGACCGTGTAGGCTCCCGCCATTTCCAAGGGGGTGACGTCGTAGGCTCCGAGGGCGACGGCGGGAGTGGCATGGATGTTGTAATTCAAGCCGGCCTTTCTGGCCAGTTGTACTACGTTGTCGTAGCCCACCATCTCCGCCACTTTCACGGTCACGACATTGATCGATTTGGCGAGCGCCTGCCGCAGGGTCACCTGTCCGTAGAACTTGTGCTCGAAGTTGTCGGGTTCGTAGGGCTTT
>CAZMRK010000459.1:0-10056 GCA_964568355.1 uncultured Solibacteraceae bacterium
GCGTCTCGCCCTGGAAGCTCAGGATCTGCAAATCATTGACACCTGCTTCCAGGACCCGCGCAACGTATTTCTCCTGGCGAGGCCAGACGAGGATGGACCGGCGAACGCCGGTTTCTTTTTCTGGGACGGAAATCAGGTCCAGTCGGAATTCTGTTTTCTGGAGTTTCCCCTGGATCCGGCGGCCCTGCCGATCGATCAGGTGCCACGCCGTATTCGGCCCGTGCCGGTAAAGTCCGCCACTGGTCTCGCCCCGGCCAAAGAGCCACAAAAAGCGGCTGGGCAGCGATCCCGGTGGCCGGCGATCGCTGCCAGCATGGCGCTTGCCCTGGGCGCCGCCGGCTGGGCCGCCTGGCAACATTGGCACCAAGGGGATGCCTTTTCTGCCCCCGCTTCATCTCCCGTAGCCCAGGAGACCCCGGCGCAGCCGGTTTCCGAACCGGAGGCTCAGCCGCAAGCACCAAAATCCGCGCCAAAATCCGCGCCCGTTCTCCCAGAGGTGGACGTGAACCGCACACTGCCACCGCCCGATCCGGTAACCAGCGCCAGGGAACCGGATCGGCAGCCTGAGCCGGCTGCTCCTGCCCGGGAGGTACATCCTCCAGAGCCGGAGCGGCCGGCGCCAGTCACGACGGCGTCTACGACGGTGCTGGAGCCCGCGGGGCCATCGCCGGGAGCCGTACCGCCGGCGATACCATCATCCGCGCCGCCTTCGACACCGGCGGCTACGATATCTCCGCGGCAATCTGCACCGCCGCCCGGCCTCGTCAAGGCCGCGTCGGCCGAGCCTGCGCCTCCAACAGCGCCGCCTCCCAGTCAGGTTCCGCCGCCTGCGGAGCACCCGGTCCGGCAACCACCGGCGGCGGCAGCGAGCGTTCCGGTCGCGGTCCTGGAGCCGCGCGCCATCCGCCAGGTGCAGCCGGTTGTTCCATCGAACGTACGGGGCATGTTGTCCAGGCCGCTGGTGGTCTCCGTGAAGCTGCAGATCGATGCCGCGGGCAATGTCACCGACGCGAGCTACGCGCCACCCAGCGGCACATTCGGGAAGTATTTCGCGGAGCTGGCGCTCACCGCGGCGCGCCGCTGGAAGTTTGAGCCGGCGCGTGTCGGCGACAGAGGCGTGCCCAGCGAGAAGATTCTGGAGTTCCGCTTCGGTCCGTCCGGGCGCTAGAGATGGACTGAGCCCGCTTACGCGGTCTTGATCTCGGTCCAGAGCCGGTCGCGCAGCTTCTGCGTGGCGGAGGGCAGCGTGGCCGGCCAGATACCGCGCGCGAAGATTTCAGGTGGCGGGTACAGGCTCGGGTTGTCGCGCACCGAAGCCGGCAGTAGCGCCTGGGCGGCGGCATTGGCCGTGGCCGTCCGGGTTGCCGTGGCGATCGCCGCCGAAACCTCGGGCCGCAGCAGGTAGTTGAGAAAGCGGTGCGCCAGTTCCTGCCGGCGGCTTTCGCGCAGGATCACGGCGTTATCGAGATAAAGCGGAAAGCCTTCGGCCGGATAAACGAAACGCAGCTCCGCGGAGGCATCGATGGCCTGCTGTGCCGTGGTGGACCACATCTGCGCGGCCAGAACGTCGCCGGCCACCAACTGGTCGCGGACCTCCGCGTTCAGATAGGCGCGCAGCAGCGGTTTCTGCGCGATGGCCTCCCGGGCGGCGCGGGCCAGTTCTCCCGGATCGGTCGAGCTGAACGGCAGCCCCAGCTTGCGCAGACACGCGCCGAGGACATCTTCCGGATCGTCCAGCATGGTCAGCCGGCCCTTGAGGCGGGAATCCCACAAGTCCCGCCATGCCGAAGGCGCGGGCGCCACGCGGCGGTTATAGACGACGCCGGTGGCGTTCCACATATAAGGGACGCCCCAGGCCAGCTCCGGGTCCCAGGCCGGCGAGCGGAAGCGCGTGTCGAGCGCATCCAGATTCGGCAGCCATTCGTGCCGCAGCGGCGCCAGCAGGCCATAGTGCCGCATCGGCGGGATGCGATTGTGCGTAGGAAACACCACGTCCCAGCCGGAGTTGCCCGTCAACACCTTGGCCAGCATCTCCTCGTTGCTTTCGTAGGTGACGTAGCGCACGCGCACGCCGAACTCGCGCTCGAAGGCCGGAATGGTCTCCGGCGCCACGTAATTGGACCAGTTGTAGACGTTCAGCCGGGGACGCGACCGCCCGCAGCCCGCCAGGCCGCTCACTCCCATCAGGAACAGCCGCCGCTTCATGCCTGCTCCTCCTTGCGGCTCACCAGCCGCTCGGAGATCAGGATCAACGCTCCGAAGAAGACCACAATCAGCGCGGATATCGCATTGATCACCGGGCTGGCTCCGCGCCGCGCCATGGCGTAGATGACCATGGGCAGCGTTTGGGAATCCACGCCCGCCACCATGCTGGTGATCACGTAATCGTCGAAAGAGACCGTCAGCACCAGCAGGGCCGCGGCCACAATGCCCGGCGCCAGCAGCGGCAAAGTGACTTCGCGGAACGCCTGCCACTCGGTAGCGCCCAGATCCATGGCGGCTTCTTCGAGCGCGGGGCTGAGCGTCCGCAGGCGCGCCGTCACCACGATCACCACATAGGCCAGCGAAAAAGCCGTGTGTGCCAGGATCACCGTATCCAGCCCGAGTTGCCAGTGCAGCCAGCGGAAGGCCCACTGGAACAGGGCCAGCAGTGAAACGCCGGTGACGATCTCGGGGGTCACGAGCGAAAGATAGAGGCCGCCCGAGATCAGCGGAGAGCGGCGCTTCCACAGGCCATAGGCGCAAAACGTGCCCAGCACGACCGAAAGAGCCGTCGCCGCCAGCGCGATGAGCACGCTGTTGCCGGCCGACTCCATCAGTTCGGCGTCATTCCAGATGGCGCGGTACCACTCCAGCGAAAATCCCTGCCAGACCGTGAAGCGCGAGGAATTGAAGCTGAAAACCGCCAGCGTGAGCAGGGGCAGGTGCAGGAAGGCAAAGATCAGCGCGGCATAAAGACCCAGCAGGCGGCCGCCTCGTCCGCTCATAAAGCCTCCGGATCGCGCCGCAGGAACAGTATCACCAGCACGGTCACCACGACCATCAGCGCCACGGAGACCGCCGCGCCGAAAGGCCAGTCACGCGCATTGGTGAACTGGTTTTGTACCAGGTTACCGATCATCACACTTCTGCCGCCGCCCAGCAGATCGGGCGTGAGGTACGCCCCCAGACAGGGGATGAACACCAGGACGGTTCCGGCGCGGATGCCGGGCGCCGAGAGAGGAATCGCGACGCGCCATAGCGTGGTCCAGGGGCGCGCTCCCAGATCGGCGGCGGCTTCGAGCAGCGCCGGATCCAGGCGCTCCAGGGTGGCGTAGATTGGCAGCACCATGAACGGTAGGTAGCCATAGACCAGCCCGAGCAGCACCGCGCCTTCGTTATAGAGCAGCGGCAGCGGCTCCCGGATCAGGTGCAGCGCTTGCAATACGGTGTTCACCAGGCCGGTATCGCGCAGCAGAAACAGCCAGGCATAGAGCCGCACCAGAAAGCTGCTCCAGAAGGGCAGAATCACCAATTGCAGGTAGAGATTGCGGCGCCGGCCCGCGCGGCAGAGGAACCACGCCAGCGGATAGGCCAGCACCAGGCAGATGGCTGTCGCCGCCGCGGCCATGCCGAACGAGCGCAGGAAGATCGCGAGGTAGAGGGAGTCCGCCAGACGCGCGTAGTTTTCTATCGTCCACGGCAGATCCAGGCCGCCGTAAGCGCCGCGCGTCAGAAAGCTATAGGCCAGTACGACCGCCAGCGGCGCGCCGAACAACCCGCCCAGCCAGATCCAGGAAGGCAGCAGGAACCAGAAGCGCAGGCGGTTCATGCGAAGGTCATCTCGTCGGAGGCGTGCCAGCAGAGCCAGACCGGATCGCCTTCGGCAAAGCCGTCCTCGTGCCGGGGCACCTCGGCGACGGCCTGCTCGCCCGAGGACAGCCGCGTCACCACCTGCACGCAGTTCCCCAGAAACACCGAGCCGCACACGATAGCCGCAACCGCGCGCATGCCGTTGGCGGGGGCCGTCCGCGCGACGCGTGTCACCTCGGGCCGCAGCCCGATCGAATCGATCCAGTTGACCGCGCCCAGGAATCCCGCGACAAAGCGCGTGCGAGGCCGCAGGTAGACCTCCTGCGGCGTCCCGACCTGCTCGATGCAGCCCTCGTTCATCACCGCCACCTGGTCCGAAAGCGAAAGTGCCTCCTCCTGGTCGTGGGTTACCAGCAGGAACGTGATGCCCACCCGCCGCTGCATCTCTTTCAGTTCGAACCGCATCTGCTTGCGGAGCTTGGGATCGAGCGCCGCCAGGGGCTCGTCGAGCAGCAGCACCGCCGGCTCCAGCACCAGCGATCGCGCCAGAGCCACCCGCTGCCTCTCGCCGCCGGAAAGCTGCGCCGGATACCGGTCCGCCTTGCCGCCGAGCCGCACCAGTTCGAGCACCCGGGCCACGCGCGCCGCCCGATCCGCCACACCCTTCCGCTTCAGCCCGAACTCGACATTCTGGCGCGCGGTCAGGTGCGGAAACAGCGCGTAGTTCTGGAACACGGTGCTGACGTTGCGTTCATACGGCCGCCGGCCATTCACCCGTTCTCCCTCCAGCATCACCTCTCCGGAGGTAGGTTCTTCGAAGCCCGCGACCATTCGCAGCGTGGTGGTCTTGCCGCAGCCGGAAGGTCCCACCAGAGAATAGAATCCACCCCGGGGGATCTCCAGCGATACGCCGTTGACCGCGCGAGCGCCGGCGTAGTGCTTGCTCAGATCGCGCAGAAGCAGGATAGGCTCCATGTGACCGATGCTCTTCATTATGCCCCCGCAGCCGGGCCGCGTCATACTATGGAGATGGCCGGAATCGCGCGCCTGCCGATTCTTCTGATCCTGGCGGCAGGGTGCGCCTGTGCCGGCGAATGGCAGCGACTCCGCACCCCGCATTTTGAGCTGCTGACCACCTCCTCACCCCGTGACGCGTGGGGCTTGGCCCACCACCTGGAGCAATTGCGCGAGTTATTTGTCGCGCAGAAGCTCCTGCCCGGAGATGCCGCGCCGCAGCAGGTCCGTATCCTGGCCTTCGGTTCGGTTGCGGAGTATGCGCCGTACCGTTTGAGCAGCAATGCCGCGGCCTACTATGCCGGAGGGCCGGCGCGGCACTACATTGTCCTGCCCCTGACCGGGGCTGCGGATTTTGGCGTCGCCGCGCACGAGTACGTGCATCTGATGGCGCACCAGCGCGGCCTGCGCCTGCCCCCGTGGCTCTCGGAGGGCATGGCCGATGTATTTTCCACAACGCGCTTTCGCCAGGGCCAGGCGGTCGTTGGCGGAGCCCATGCCGCCCGGCTGCGGGGGCTTCGCGCTGCCTGGCTGCCGTTCGCCGAAATCACTGCCCTGGAAGCGGTGCCGTCTCAGTCTCGCGAGCGCAGCAGTCTCTTTTATGCCGAAAGCTGGGCGCTGGTCCACATGCTGCTCTTTTCGCCTGCCTACCAGCCTCGATTCGGAGAACTCCTGCGAGCCTCCTCCGCGGGCACCGGGGCGCCGCTCGCCTTCGCGGCGGTGTATCACAAATCGCTGGCCGAGGTCCAGCTCGACGTACGCTCCTGGATCAAACGCCGCAATCTACCGTCAGTGACGTTCTCCGCGCCGGACCGCTCCACGCCGGCGGATGGGCTCGAACCGGTTGCCGGGGACGACGCCCTGCTCTCCCTGGCGGAGTTGCAACTGGCTATCGGTCATCGTGCGCAGGCTCGCGCCGCGTATCTGTCCCTTGAGGCGCGCCATCCCGAGCAGGGGGAGGTCCAGGCCGCTCTGGGCCGCATCGCACTTTCGGACGGCGAACGCACGGAAGCCCGCCAACGCTTCCATCAGGCGGTCTTGCTGGGCGTCCGCAATGCCCGCCTGTGCTACGACTATGCCCTGCTGGCGCAGGACGCCGGGCTGCCCGAAAGCGAGGTCGTGGCCGCACTGGAGCAGTCGCTGGCCATCGACCCGCGCCTGGACGACGCACGCTATTCCCTGGCTCTGGCTCACATGAACGCGGGGCGCTATCCCGAAGCACTGCGTCATTTCCAAGCCATGGGCTCGGTCGGGCAGGCCCGCGCCTTCGCCTACTACGCGGCCCTGGCGCACACCGAAGCGGAGTTGGGGATGCACGAGGAAGCGGGCCGTTCCGCCATGGAGGCCCGGCGCTACGCCCACACCGACGAGGAGCGCAGTTATGCCGGCGAACTGGCATGGGTGGCCAACTCCGACCTGGTGGTGCGCATGGCTCCCGGAGGCCGCGGACAGATGCAGCGCATCCCCCACCGGGCTCCGGGACAGGAAGATGCCTGGAACCCCTTCATCGAGCCTGCCGACCGGATCGAACGTCAGGAGGGCGACCTGCAGGAAGTGGATTGTGCCGGCGCGGCCACCCGCCTGACCCTGTCGGTGGCAGACCACCTGGTGGTACTCGGCATGCCGGATCCCTCCCGCGTACAGGTGCGTAAGGCCGGCGGCACGGCCTTCGAATTCGTCTGCGGCGCCCAATCGCAGCCCACGCGCATCCGTGTCGAATATGCGGTCGCTTCCGACCCCGCCCGCGGAGTAGCCGGCGTTCTCCGGGGAATCCAGGTGTTGCCTTAGCCGCCATTTTTTCCGAACCACCAGTACTGCTGCGCCAGGATTTGTAAGCCACCCCACACCCCCGATGCGCTATTGTGAAAAGATAAAGTGTTCCTAGCATGGCATTTCACATCGAACCGATTCGGGAGTTCCTTGTTCGTCCGGCGGTGCCCGAGAAGTTATCGCGCCTGCCGGAACTGGCTCGCAATATTCTGTGGAGTTGGGAGCCATCGATTCGTGCGGTTTTCCGCCGTATGGATCAGAACCTCTGGCGTGAGTGCGGATACAATCCCGTCCTCATGCTGGGCCGGGTCTCGCAAAGCACGCTGGAAAAACTGGCCGGCGATCCCCGCTACCTGGCGCTCTACAACATGGCGTGCCAGCGTTTCGATTTGCGTGTGAAGGAGGTGGTTCCTCCGTCTGACGGCAAGCTGATCGCCTACTTCTCGGCCGAGTACGGGCTCACCGAATGCCTGCCCATCTATTCCGGCGGCCTGGGAGTGCTCTCGGGCGACCACTTGAAATCCTCCAGCAACTGGCGCCTGCCGCTGGTGGGCGTGGGGCTGCTTTATCAGCAGGGCTATTTCCGCCAGGTCCTGAATCCGGACGGGTGGCAGCATGAACGCTATCCGACCAACGACTTTTACACCATGCCGGTCAGCCCGGTGCGTACCGCCGACGGCAAGGATCTCAAAGTCTCGGTCAAACTGCCGACCGGCAACGTCATGATCCAGGTGTGGAAGATCGAGATTGGCAAAGTCAATCTCTACCTGCTCGATACCAATATCCCCGAAAACCTGCTGCCGCAGGATCGCGATATTACCGATTCGCTCTATGGCGGCGATATTGATACGCGCATCCGGCAGGAGATCGTACTGGGTATCGGCGGCGTGCGCGCCCTGAAAGCACTGGGCCTGGAGCCTACGGTGTTCCACATGAACGAGGGTCACTCGGCTTTTTTGGCGTTGGAGCGCGTCCGCCTGATGGTCAAAGAGGAACATCTCTCCTGGGACGAAGCCCTGGAAGCCGCCCGCGCGAATAATGTCTTCACCACCCACACGCCGGTGCCCGCCGGAATCGATCTCTTCGACCCCGGCCTGATGTATCACTATTTCCACGAGTACTGCGAAGAAGTGGGCATCGATTTCGATCAGCTCATGGCCTTCGGCCGCCGCAATCCGCAGAATCGCGAGGAACGCTTCTCGATGGCGGTCCTGGCCTTGAACACCTCGGCGTATCGCAATGCCGTCAGCCAGTTGCACCGCGTGGTCTCGCAGGAGATGTGGCAGGATATGTGGCCGCAACTGCCGGCCTGGGAAGTACCGATCGGATCGATTACCAACGGCGTGCACCTGCCCAGTTGGCTCAACGGCGACCTGGCCCAGCTTTACGATCAATATCTCCAGCCGGATTGGCGCGACCGCTTCGCCGAGCCGGCCATCTGGGAGCAGGTGAAGGACATTCCGGATGAAGAACTGCTGGAGGTGCACCGCCGCCGCAAACGCCGCCTGGTGAGCTTCGTTCGCATGCGGGAGCAAACCTCCGCTCTGCGCCGCCAGGCCTCCACAGCCGAACTGCGTCATTCCGGCGAGGTGCTGGACCCGAACGTGTTCACCATCGGCTTCGCCCGGCGCTTCGCCACCTACAAACGCGCGACGCTCATCTTCCGCGATGTAGAACGCCTCAAGCGCATCATGCTGAACAAGGATATGCCGGTGCAGATCGTCATTGCCGGCAAGGCCCACCCCAAGGATCACCCCGGAAAAACGCTGATCCGCGAGATCGTGCAGTTTTCCCGCGATCCGGAACTCTGGAAGCACGTGGTCTTCGTGGAAGACTACGACATGAAGGTGGCCCGCGAGCTGGTGCAGGGGGTCGACCTCTGGCTCAATAATCCGCGGCGCGGCGAAGAAGCCTGCGGTACCAGCGGCATGAAGGCCGGCATCAACGGAGTGCTGAACCTGAGCATCTTGGACGGCTGGTATGACGAGGCGTACGAACAGGCCGGAGGATGGGCCATCGGGGAGCGCGAGGATTACACCGAGGACCAGGACGCGCTGCACGCGAGTGAGATCTACTACCTGCTCGAAAACGAAATCGTCCCGATATTCTATGACCGCCGCGAGCAACAACCGCGCGAGTGGGTGCGGCGCATGAAACAGTCCATCATGTACATCAGTCCTCAGTTCGACAGTCGCCGCATGGTGGAAGAGTACGATCGCGAAATGTACCGTCCGGCCCATGCCGCCTGCCTGCGAATGCGCGCCGACAGCTATCGCCTCACGCATGAGCTGGCCAGTTGGAACGCGCGGATTCGCCGTGCGTGGGACGCCGTGCGCTTCGTGGAGACCGGCCCGGCGCCTACCGGGCCGGTGACCAGCGGCCGTCCCATTCCCATTCGCGCCGCGCTGGACCTGGCCGGGCTGACCCCGGAAGATGTACGCGTGGAAGTAGTGCTCGGCCGCGTCGGAGCCGACGGCAACCTGGAGGAGACAGAGGTTATGGTGCTGCCTTCGATTGAGCAAAAAGGCGCCGTGGCGATCTTCGAGAAAGAAGTGATTCCGGATCGAACCGGCCGCCTGGGCTTCGCCCTCCGCGTCAGCCCGAACCATTGCGAGGACCCGCTGACGCGCCCCTGCACGAACCTGCTCAAATGGAGCACCGGCAAAACCGGCTAGTCTCCCACGTTTGCCCGTTCGTCCGCTTGCTGGCGCGCGCGGTTCCGTTCCGCCACTGAACCGCGACCGAAGGGAACGGACCTCACCCTCACAACACCAGCCCGAGCCTCGTTAGCTTTCTTACAATAGCCTGCATGAAGTCATTTGCCGGCCTGCTCCCCACCGCGCTGGCGATCTTGGGCGTGGGGATCGCCGGCCACGCGATCGCGGAGCGCCGCCGTCCGCCGATGCCGCGCATCACCCAGCCGGTGTTGTTCGGAACCCCGGAAGCCGATCGCATTCTCGCCGCGCTCCAGGTCTTTCCTCCCGATAATCCGTGGAACCAGGATATTTCCTCGCTCCCGGTCCACGCCCTTTCGGCGCGCATCATTGCCTCCATTGGCGCCGCCACCAGCCTGGGCTACAACCTCGACATGAACTTCGTGATCGTGCCTTCGAACCAGCGGCGCGTACCCGTCAAAATTCTGCGATATCCCGACGCCTCCGATCCTGGCCCTTTTCCCGTGCCGGACAACGCGCCTATCGAAAACTGGCCTCTGACCCGCAATGAAGATACCGCCGCGCTGCCCCGTCCCGGCCAGGCCCTCGAGGATTTCCAACGCCACGGAAGCGGTGACCGCCACCTTCTCATCGTCGACCCCACGAACGGAAAACTGCACGAGTTCTGGCAGGCTCGAAAAACCGGCGCCGGTTGGGAAGCCGCCAACGCCGCGACCTTCGATCTGCGGACCGGAGCCCTTCGCCCGGAAGGCGTGACCTCCGCCGATGCCGCCGGCCTGCCCATCTTTCCCGCTGTGATCCGCTA
>CAZMRK010000460.1:0-12989 GCA_964568355.1 uncultured Solibacteraceae bacterium
ACGGAAGCGCCCGGAGGAATCCAGAGCGCCAGCGCGCCGCGCGCATAGACCGCGGCCGTGCCGGGCGCGAGAAGCCCTTTCTGATCGAGCCTGGTGATGTGCTCGGCGTCCGCCGCTGCGAACACGTCGAACGGAGCCCCATGCTCGATCTGGATCGCCAACTGCGCCGTGGACCCGAAGCTGAATACGGGATGAATCCCCGTCTGCGCCTCGAAGGCCGTTCCGATCTCCGCCAGCACTTCAGTCAGATTGGCCGCCGCGGCTACGGCAACTTCCTGCTTCTTGCCGGTGGGCGCGCGGCGGCACCCGCACGGGAAGGCGAGGACGGCCGCGAGAAGGAAGGCTCCGAAGGTTCGCACTAAAAATTCAGCTTGAGTGCCAGCTCGAACACTCGCGGGTCGAAAGCGCTGGTAATGCTTCCGAACGCCGGGTTACCCACTACGCCGTTCGGCTGTCCCAGCGGAGGCGTATTGGAAAGGTTAAAGACTTCCGCCCGAAACTCCAGGTTGGCGCGTTCGGTCATGCGGAACGTTTTGCCGAGCATCAGGTCGGCATCCTGGTAGCCCGGCCCGCGCACCGGATTTCGCGAACTGTTGCCGACGGTGAACTGCGGCGCCTGCGTAAACGCCGATGTATTGAACCAGCGCGCCAGGCTGCGCTCCCCCGAGCCCAGGTCGGGATCGCCCACCCGGTTCGGGCGCTGCGTGCCGTATCCGGCGAAGGAATCGAAATTGGTCACCTGGGTCACGGTCAGCGGCATTCCCGATTGTAGCTTCACCACTCCGGCGATCTGCCATCCGCCCCCGAGCGTGTCCTTCCAGCCGCTCAGGCCGATCCGCCGGCCCCGCCCGAACGGCAGCTCATAGACGAATCCGGTCGAAAAGACGTGGGGAATGTCGCCGTTCGAAAGATCCTTCTCCAGGCGGCGATTGTAGCTGTCGGCCACCGGAAAATTCGCTACCGGCCCGGTCAGAATCGACGCGTCGAATACCGAGGAGGCATCGTCAATCAGCTTGGAGAAAGTATAGGCCGCGGTCAGCGTCAGCCCGGCTGCGAAGCGCCGTTCCAGGTGCGCCTGAAACGCATGATAGGTCGAGTTGCCGATGTTGTTGCGGAACAGCGTCACGGTGGTGAAGCGGGGATAGGGACGCAACAGTTGCTGCCGCGTGATGGTGGGCCCGCCGATCGAAGAGGAAGCCGGAATCTGCCCATAGTAGGGGTTCGGCACCTGCTGCGTCAGTTGCGACCCCAGCGCCAGGTACTCCGCCGATAGCTGGTTCAGATTCGTATCGGGCACCCCCAGCCGCGTGAGCTTCGATCCCAGGTAGCCTGCCTCCAGGCTCCAGTTTTTTCCAAAGGTTTTTTGCAGAGTGAAGTTCCACTGCTGGGCGTATCCCGAACCGGTATTGCGGTCGGTGCCGAAGACGCCCTGGCCCAGCCCGGAGTTCGGATTCGGCTCCGTGATCTCCACCGACGGTCCCTGCGAGAGCACGAACGCCGGCCGTATGTTGTCCTGCGACCGCTGGCCTACGCTCTGGATGAACGGGAAGAACGGCACCGTAAACGGCGTCGTGATGCCCGCCTGCTCGATCCACACCAGGCCGTAGCCGGACCGGATGACGAATGAGTCGGTCGCCTGGAAGGCCAGGCTGACGCGCGGTCCGAAGTCGGTCCAGTCCAGCTTGCGGGCCGATCGCGAGACGCCGTCCTTCCCCAGAAAATCGAGCTGCTCGGTGCCCAGGTTGAAGACCGCTCCGCGATCGTTGGCCTCGGTAGAGGGAAAGTTCAGCGTGTAGCGCAGGCCCAGCCCCAGCGAGAGCCGGCGCGTGGCTTTCCAATCGTCCTGTACAAAGAACTCGGCGATCTTGGCGCGCGGCTTCAAGACCTGCTGCTGGATATCGATATTGAAGGAGCTCACCTGCCCCAGCAAGAACGAGGCGTAGCTATTGCCCGTGTTCGCCACCGGCGTGCCCGTGGCGCTGAGGCCGGCGGTGGGAACGGTGCTGAAGGAAAACAGGCCCGTAGGGTCGGGCGGCTGCAGCACGTCCAGCCGTTCGATGCGAATGTCCGCGCCCAGCTTCAAACTATGCCGCCCGCGGACAGTCGAATAGGTATCCAGAAACTGTGTTACCGAGGTGGTGAACTGTGAATTGGCGCTCCCGGTAGGCCCGATCTGCTGCAAGCCGGCGATCTGAAAGATCGGCAGCGAGGTTCCGAAGGCCGTGGAGGGAATATTGGGAATCCCCGTCGCTTCGGTAGCCGGTTGTCCGGTCAGCACCGAAGAACGGTTGAAGCCGCGGCGCGAATATCCCACCCGCAACTGGTTCACGGAGTTTGCTGAGCGGGTATACGTGTAGTCCGCCACCACGCTGTCCGCGCGCGTCAGCGTATCTCCAATCACGCCGGAGGTCAGCGTGCCGCTGCCGTCGGGCAGGGGAGTGGCCGGCGCGGATTCGTCGCGCAGGTAGGTGTAGCGTCCGAAAATGCGATGCCGCTCGCCGAAATAGCGGTCCAGGCGGGTATCGAACTGGTCCTGATCGGTTGTGTCCACCCCTTGCCGCCGGTAGTTGTTGGCTGTTGCCTCGCGTCCGCCCGAAAAGACGTTGGGCGCCGGGTAGCGGCTGGTTATATTTCTGGCGGCTGCGTCGAATCGCGAGGAGGGGATGGTGTTGTTCGGGAAGGGATCGCGCACGTAACTGCCATCGGCGTTCTGGCGTGTGCTCGAGGGGTCGTAGACGGGCGAGGAGAAGATGCCCTGCTGTTGCGCGGTGGTCGGCACCGTGCTGATTCTGGTGTTTCCGATGCGCAGCCGGGTGCCCTGCCAGTCCGTAAAGAAGAAGGTCTTGTTCTTTTGGATGGGGCCTCCCAGCACGAAACCGTACTGGTTGCGGTGGAAGGGCGGCTTGGCGCCGGCGCCGGCGAACAGGTTGCGCGCGTTCAGGTCCTCATTGCGGAAAAATTCGAACAGCGTGCCGTGCAAGGCGTTGGTTCCCGCCTTGGTGCTCACCTGAATCACGCCGCCGTTCGAGCGTCCGTATTCGGCTGAATAGCTGTTGATCTGAATGCGGAATTCTTCGATCGCGTCGACCACCGGATAGTAGGCCACCTGCCCGGGCTCGGGCTGCAGCACGCTGATGCCGTCATAGATATACTCGCTGGTTCGCGGACGGCTGCCGTTGATGCGCGGTAGCACCGAAGGCGAGGCCGTCGAGCCCGGCGGCAGGGCCACGCCCGGCGCCAGTTCCACCAGCGGCACGAAGTTGCGTCCGTCAAGCGGCAGCGTCACGACCTTTTTCTGCTCCACGACGAAGCTCTGTGTGCCGGAGGTGGTCTGGAGCAGCGGCGCCGCCGCGTTGACGTTAACCGACTGCGACATCTCGCCTACCTGTAGCTGGAGTTCCAGGGCCACGCGGTCGGCCACGCGCAGCTCCACGCCGCTGCGCCGCAGTTTGGTGAATCCGGTCTTGGTCACCGTGAGCGCGTACCGTCCCGGCGGCAGGGCGAAGAAGTGATACTCTCCGCCATCGTTGGTGGTGGTGCTGACTGTTGCCTGGGTGCGCTCCTCGCTCGCCTCCACCGCGGCTCCCACCACCGGCAGTCCGGCCGGGTCCGTGACCGTTCCGAACAGCTCCGCGCGTCCCACCTGCGCCCAGGCCGTGTGCCCGCAGAAACAGGCGATGGCAAGCATTCGTGCTAGTCTGGAAGTCGGCATGGCTCTGCGATGTACTGGTTAAGAGACTAATGTCGTTCTTATAAGACAATACCATGAACTCCCCGGCAAGGCCCGAAATCCAGAACCGTCTGTCGGCGGTGCGCCAGCAGCGCGGGCTCTCGGCCGCGCAGCTCGCCCGGCTGGTGGAGGTCAGCCGCCAGACCATCTACGCCATCGAGGCCGGAAGCTACATTCCCAATACCGTGGTAGCGCTGCGTCTGGCGCGCGTGCTGGAGGTTTCGCTCGAGGATCTGTTCTCGCTCGAGGAACCGGATGCGGCGCCTCCGGCGCATGTCGAGCGCGCGACCCTGCTGCCCGGTTCGGAAACCGTGCAGCCGGGCCAGCCCGTCGAGCTTTGCCGTGTGGACCGGCGCCTGGTGGCCTCCGCGCCGGCGACTATTCCCTGGGTCTTTCCCCCCGCCGACGCCGTGCTGGTCGATGCGCCGGGCGCCGCGGAAACGGGCCACGCCGGAGGAAAAATCGCCGGTGAAAAAATTGCCGGTGAAAAAATCAAGGTCCGGCTCCTCCAGGCCGGCGATGAACTGGCTAATCGCCTTCTGATCGCCGGGTGCGATCCGGGCACTTCCGTGCTGAAGCGCCATGTGCAGCGCGCCGGTGTGGAGCTGGTGCTGGCCCATCAGAACAGCCAGCGCTCGCTGGCTCTGCTCAAGCAGGGCTGGGTGCACATCGCCGGCACGCACCTGCGCGACGAAGCCAGCGGAGAATCCAACCTGCCGGCCATTCACCATCTTTTTCCCAGGAACGCCGTGGCCGTGATCTCTTTCGCGGTGTGGGAAGAAGGCATCGTGGTAGCGGCCGGCAATCCCAAGAAGATTCGCGGAGTGGAGGACCTGGCCCGCGCCGGGGTCGCCATCGTCAATCGCGAGCCGGGCGCCGGCAGCCGCCAGCTTCTGGACGGCTGGCTGCGCCGCCTGGGCATCGAAACTTCGCGGGTCTCCGGCTATGGAGACACGGCGGCCGGTCATCTTCCAGCGGCCTGGCGCGTACGCTCCGGCACTGCCGACGCCTGCATCGCCACCCGCGCCGCCGCCCGCATCTTCGGCCTGGACTTCCTGCCCCTGGTCAGCGAGCGCTACGACCTCGCCATCCGCCGCCAGCACCTGGACCTCCCCGCCGTCCAGACGCTCCTCGACACGCTAAGCCGCTCCGCCTTCCGGAAGGAACTGGAAGGAATCGGAGGCTACGACACCAGCGCCGCAGGCCACCGCCTGCTGTGAGCGGGCGGAAAAGCCCTAATGTTGGTCAATCCTCCCGCAAGGCGACGATCGGGTCTACGCGCATGGCGCGGCGGGCCGGGATCAGGCCGGATGCGAGGACCACCGCGACCAGCGCGACGGCGACTCCGGCCAGGATCGCCGGTTCGGTGGGGCTTACGCCGTAGAGGAACCGGGAGAGCAGGCGAGAGGCTGCGGCGGTTCCTCCCAGTCCGACTACGGCTCCGGCCAGCGCCAGCAGGAGCGATTCTTTCGCCACCATTCGCAGCACCGAGGCCGGGGTCGCGCCCAAGGCCATGCGAATGCCGATCTCTTTGGTCCTGCGCGCCACGGCGTAGGAGCCTACTCCGAATACCCCCACCGCGGCCAGCGTGACCGCCAAGGCTGCGAACAATCCCAGCAGCAGCGTATTGAGCCGCCGCGATTCCAGCGTGCGCTCCACGATCTGGTCGAGCGTCTCCACGGTCACCGGCTGGTCTTTATCGATCTGCGCCACCTCGCGGCGTACCGCGGCGGCGATCCCGCCGGGATCGGCCGCCGTGCGAACCACCAGCACATTGAACCGTCCCATCTCCGCGCCCTGGCTGGTCAGCGGCAGTTGGTGGTTGAGCGCATAGATCTGGTCGCGCGCTTCCCGCTCCGGCGAATACTGATGCACGTCCTTGGCGATCCCGACGATGGTGAACCAGGTCTCATCGAACTGGATCCGCTTCCCGAGAGCGCTGCCCTGCGACCACCAGTCGCGAGCCAGGGATTCGCTCACGATCGCTACCGGCGGCGCCGCCGGGCCGTCGCTGCGGGCGAAATACCGGCCGGCGATCAACGGAATGCCCATGGCCCGCAAATAGTCTGTGCTGATATTGGAATAGGAGGCAGACGGCTTTTCGGTGCCCGCCTCCGGCCGTCCTTCGACGGCGAAGTCCGTGTTCTGCATGATCAGGCCCATCGGCAGCGACGACACCGTGCCGGCATATTGCACGCCGGGCAGCGCCTGGACTCTCCGCAGCAGCTCCTCGCGAAATGCCTGTACCCGCCGGCCGTCCGGGTAGCGGCGGTTGGAAAGCTGCAGGCGCATGGTCAGCGCGTGTTCTTTCTGGAAGCCCAGATCCACGTGAGAGGCGCGGCGCAGGCTTTCGATCAGCAGACCGGCGCCGGAGAGCAGCAGCAGGGCCAGCGCCACCTCCGCCGTCACCAGCGAACGGGCGGTGCGGTTGCGCGCCGTGACCGTTCGTCCTCTCGACCCGGGAGCGAAGTTGCCGCCTGGCCGTACGGCCGGAAGCAGCCCGAACAGCATCCCGGTCAGCAGCGATACGCCTGCCGCGAAGGCCAACACCGTGCCGTTCAGCTCGATCTCGTCGGCTCGCGGCATATCGGCCGGCAGCAAGGATTTCAACAGCGGCAGCCCGACGTAGGCCAACAACACGCCCGCGGCGCCGCTGGTCAGGGCCAGCAGACCGCTCTCGGTAAGAAGCTGACGCGCCAGGCGCTGCCAGGTCACGCCCAGCGCCCGCCGGATCGCCATCTCGTGCTCGCGCCCGGCGCCGCGCGCGACCAGCAGGTTGGCCACATTGGCGCACGCGATGATCAGCACCAGCGAAGCGGCCGCCATCACCAGCAGCAGCGCCGGACGGACCCCCTCAAGCATGCGGGCGTCCGCGGTGAGCCTGGTCACCCGGATGGCATAGCCGCCGTCCTCCGCCGGATAGGCCCTGGCCAGGCGCGCCGCGATCGTATCCATTTCCGCCTGCGCCTGGCGGAGCGAGACGCCGGCCTTCAATCGCGCCACAACCGCCAGGGCACGCGCGTTCCTGTCGCGCGCCTGCCCGGCCGGCACATTCAGAGACATCCAGATCACCGGACGGTAGGAGGCCGAGCCCATGGGCGGGAATTCGAAACCTCGCGGCATGACGCCCGCGATGGTGAAGGCTTCATCGTTTACACGAATCTGCTTGCCTACCGCGCCCGGATCGCCTCCGAACCGCCGCTGCCACCAGGCGTAGCTGATGAGCGCCTGCCGCGGTCCGCCGCCGTGGTCCGCTTCAGCGTCGAGCGGGTGCCCCAGCGCCGGGCTCGCGCCGAGGAGCCCGAACAGGTTCGCCGAGATGCGGTGCCCGATAACCTCTTCGGCGCCCTCGCTGCCGGTAACGTTCACCTGGTGGGTATAGCGGTGGGTGCCGAAGTCCTCAACGGTGCTCGCCTGCGCCTTCCAATCGGCCAGAATGGGGCAGGAAGCGCCTCGCAGGAAGCGGTGGCCGGTCAGTTGCTGCGTACTGAAATCGGCCAACTGCCGGGGGTGGGCGTATCTCGCCGGCGAGAGCCAGACGCCATAGAGCACGCTGAAAATAGCCGTGTTGGCGCCGATTCCGAGCGCCAGGGTCAGGAGCGCTACCGCGGTGAACCCGGGAGCGGAGCGCATGCTGCGCAGCGCGTAGCGTGCGTCCTGGATGAACTCCTCCAGGAATCTCATAGATGTTCCGATTATATGTACATTCACGAGCGGGGCCGGCGGATCGTGGATACAACCTGCCGCCCTGCGCCGGCTGGTGCAACGTGGCACAATAGGCTTTTACTGGAGCTGACATGAGCCAGGCAAGCAGGATTTCCGCCAACGATAAGATTCGCATCGCTACCATCGGCTTTGGGGGCATGGGAATGGGCGACACCCATTACGCTACTTCCATTCCCGGTGTCGAGCTGGTCGCGGTCTGCGACCTCTACAACGGCCGCCTCGCCCGGGCGAAGGAAGTCTACGGCAATGGCATCGCCACCACGCGGGACTATCGCGAGATCCTGAGCCGCAAGGACATCGACGCGGTGATCATCGGCACGCCCGACCACTGGCATTCGCACATCACCATCGCGGCGCTCGATGCCGGCAAGGATGTCTATTGCGAAAAGCCCATGGTTCGCACGGTGGAAGAAGGCAAGGGCGTCATCGCCGCCCAGGAGCGCAGCGGGCGCATCTTCCAGGTGGGCAGCCAGTATGTCACTTCGCTGGTCTATCAGAAGGCGCGCGAGCTGCTGCAGAACGGCGCCATCGGTCATTTGAATATGGTGGAGGCCTGGCTCGATCGCAATACCGCGCTGGGGGCCTGGCAGTATTCCGTCCCGCCTGACGCCTCGCCGGCGACCGTCGACTGGGACCGCTTTCTGGGCAGCGCCCCCAAGCGGCCGTTCGAGGCGGTCCGCTTCTTCCGCTGGCGCAACTACCAGGACTACGGCACGGGCGTTGCCGGCGACCTGTTCGTCCACCTGCTCTCGGGGCTGCACTTCGCGACCCGCTCGCTCGGCCCCACGCGCGTCTTTGCCACCGGCGGACTGCGCTTCTGGCAGGATGGCCGCGACGTTCCCGATGTGATGCTGGCCATGCTCGACTACCCGAAATCGGATACGCACCCCGATTTCACGCTCGCCCTGCGCGTCAATTTGAAGAGCGGCGTCGCGCATGAAAATTTCGGCTTCCGCTTCGTCGGCAGCGAGGGCGTCATGACGACCAGCATGTCCGGCGTGACGCTTTCCACGGTGCCGCCGGAAAGCGAGCCGGGCTTCAGCATCGGGACCTTTCCCAAGGCCGTACAGGAAGAATTCCTGCGCCAGTATCGCTCCAAGTATCCGCACACGCGGGCGACCGCGGACGGTATGCGCCCGGCCAAAGAGGATACCTTCAACCCGCCTTCGGGCTACAACGCGCACCTGGAGCATCACCGCGTTTTCTACGACGCCGTGCGCTCCCGCAAGCGGCCGGTGGAAGACGCCGTCTTCGGCTTCCGCGCCGCCGGTCCGGCGCTGCTGGGCAATGTCAGCTATTTTGAAAAGCGCGTCTGCACCTGGGATCCCCAGGCCATGACCGCGAGCTAGCGTGGGCAAACCGGGGACAGCCAACGAATTTCGCAAAGGCAGCGAAATTCATGCCAGTCCCCGTTTTGCACCGGGCCATGACCGCGAGCTAAAAGGCGAACTGGAGCAGGAAGCGGAAGGTCCGGCCGTCGTTCAGGGTGTTGGTGATTTGCCCGAAGTTTGGCTGGGCCAGTTCCAGGCCGGGGGCGGCAAACTGCGGGGTATTGAAGAGGTTGATCGATTCCGCCCGGAAGGTCAGTTGCTTTTCCGAGTGCACTCTCCAGGTGCGGGCGATCGCCGCGTTTACGTTGGCGATGCCGCCTTTGCGAAACGTATTCCGTCCGATGTCTCCGGCTTCGGCGCCGGGCACAATGAACGAAAACGCCGAGCGCGGCAGCAGGCTTAGCGAGGTATCCGGATTGCCGATGGTGCGGCCCAGGATGGTGGGATCGAGGATGTTGGGCCGGTCGCTGCCGTTGCCGTCCACGTTGCCGTAGCCCGGCGAGTCCGAGCCGGTGATCACGTTGAACGGGGTGCCGCTTTTGACCAGCGTCACCGAAGAGACCTGCCATCCGCCGATGATCCGCGAGAAGGAGGGCACGGTGTAGGTGATTCGCCAGAGGAAGGAGTGCGGCTGGTCGAAATCGCTGAGCGCCCGCATATCGTGGTGCGTTTCGAACTCGGACTGGCTGCGCCCCAGGCGCGAATCGGCGTCGTAGGCCGTATTGGTATAGGCGCTGCCCAGGTCCATGGATTTGCTGAACCAGTAGGAGATATCCATGGCGATGCCATGCCAGCGCGGCACCACCAGAGAGACGCGGGCGGCGTTGTAGTCCCCGTCCGAGCCGTTGAGCACCCAGCGCAGGTCCGCGAAGTCCGGATTGGCGCGGCGCTGGTTGATGGTGGCCGTGGTCAGCGGAATTCCCTCCACGGGATGGGCGCGGTTCAGATACCACATGGTCAGCAACTTGTGCGCCGTGCTGCCGACGTAGCCCACCTGCAGGTTCCAGTTGGCCGAGAGCTTCGCTTCCCAACTGAAATTGTATTGGTGGGCGTAAGGAGCTACCAGGTTCGGCGCCAGCAGATAGACGGTCGAAAGCGCGTTGGGCTCCTGGCCGGTCTGGGTGAGCGAGGTCAGCGGATTGACCAGGCTGGGCGCCATGATCACCATCTTGTGGTTCCAGGGCGGCGAGAAGCGCACCTGCTGGAAGGTGACGGGGTAGATTTCGCCGTATTGCAAGCCATAGGCGCCGCGCAGGACACCCCAGGCTCCGGGCAGGCGGTAGGCGAAGCCGAAATTCGGCGCCAGGTTGTTGCAGTCGCAGGGGTAGGGGATGGTGTTGAAACCGTTGACCTCGACGGGCGTGGTGATGGGCTGGTAGCGCAGGCTGTAGTTCAGGGTGAGGTTGGGGCCGACGCGCCAGCGGTCGCCGACGTAATACTGCATGTCCCAGTTGCGGAATCCGCGGCTGACGTTGCCGATGGCCTGGATGTTCTGGGTGGGCAGACCCATGCGCAGGTTGGTAATGGCATCGTGGCCGAAATCCGCGGTGAAGGAAATATAGCCGCGGTGGGTATCGGACTCGATGCCGTTGAGCTGCCGCCGCAACAGGTTGAAGCCGACCGTCCATTCGTGATTGCCGCTGAGGCGCCGCAACTCGCCGCCGTAGCGGAACAGGTTCTGCTTGCGATTGATGGGGATTCCGGCGAGCGGCCCCAGCGTCTCCAGGCCGGAGATCGAGACCGTGGGTCCGACCGCTCCGGGCGCCGAGACCAGCAGGTTGGCGATGCGATCGAATCCGGCGGTCAGGCTCATGACCGTGTGCGCGTCCCACTGGCGCTGCCAGGTGATGCGGGCGGTGTGCGAGCGCGTATCGGTGTTGGGATTCTGGCCGGCGACGAGCTGAAAGGCGTTCACATGCTGGGTGAGGAGCTGGTAACGCAGGCTCAGACGGTCGCGCGATCCGAAGAGCTGATCCAGGCGCAGGCCGGCGTTGTTGTTGTCGATAGATTGCGGGGCGTTGGTGTTCAGCGCGCGCGGATTCACGTCGGTGCGGTTGGGCAGCTCCGTGGGGTAGGCGGCGAGGAATTTCTCAACGATGGCGCGGGTGGCCGGATCGGTGACCAGCGGCGTCCGCTCGTCGGCCTGGGGCACCAGGACGTTGCCGTTCACGCTGCCGCGCGATTTATCCTGGCTGGCATCGATTTGCAGGAATCCGCCCTGCCAGATCGGTCCCAGCAGGGTGAAGCCGTAGCTGTTGGCGTGGGCGGGCTGGACGTCGCCCACCTGAAAGAAGGACCGGGCGGCCAGAATGCTGTTCTGGTGGCGCTCGAAGAGATTGCCGTGCCAGGAAGACGCCTTGAAGCCAGGGACGTGCAGCACCGGCGACGGGGCGTTACCGAACTCCGCGCCGAAATAACTTCGCTCGGGCCGGAACTCCGGAATGATGGTGGCCGTGACGCCCAGGCGGATATTCAGCTCTTTGAGCGCGTTGTTATCGACCAGGTTGAAATGGATGTTCTCATTGCGGCGGCTCTCTCCGGCCGCCGTATCGGTGACTCCCAGCAGGTTCAGCTCGATGCGGCGGGTATTTTCGGTGGCCGGACGCGGCGGCGTGCCCGCTTCGGGCTTGTCTTTGTCTTTGGAGACCGGAGCCTGCTGGGCCGCCGCCGGCAGCCCAGTCAGCAAAATCAGAAGGAGGAGGGAATGGCGCAGGATGTTAACGCTCCACGTCCATGAAGTAATAGCAGAGCATGTGGCAGACGATCATGTGGGCGTCCTCGATGCGGCCCATATGGGGGACCGGCACCTGGATATTCAAGTGCGCCAAGGGCCCCAGCTTGCCGCCGTCGCGCCCGGTGAGGGCGATAGTGCGGCAGCCGGCCGAGTTGGCGTACTCGATGGCCCGCAGCACGTTGGGCGAATTGCCGGAGCCGCTGATGCCCATGAACAGGTCGCCCGGTTCGGCGAAGTTGCGCAACTGCTCGACGAAGACGCAGTCGTAGCTCACATCGTTCGAATAGGCGGTGATGGTGGGCAGAGAGTCGGTGAGCGCCATGATGCGAAACCGCTCGGCGCGGTTGAAGCTGGCTCCTTTGACCATATCGCAGGCGAAGTGCGAGGCTGTGGAGGCGCTGCCGCCGTTGCCGCACACGAAGATCCGGTGCCGTTCGGCGCGGGCCTGCTTGAGCCACCCGATGGCCTGGTTCACTTTCTCCAGATCGATGCTGTCGATCGCTTTGAGAAGGTCGGTTTTGTATTCCGCTGCAAAGTTCATAAATGATTCGCCAACGCGAGCGCGCCGTAGAGGACGCTGTCGTCTCCCAGAGATGCCGGAACCACGTCGATGCGGGCCGCCGACCAGGAGGTGATCTGCCGCCGCAGTTCGGCGCGCAGAGGCCCGAACAGCGCGTCCCCGGCCTTGCTGATGCCGCCGCCGATCACGATCCGGGCGGGGTTTAATAACATGATACAAGTCTTCAGGCCCAGAGCGAGATCCACCACATAGCGGCGGACGAACCCGGGGTCCTGGAGCAGTTCTTTGGCGGGCTTGCCGTAGTCGCGTTCGAGCCAGAGGCCGCAGCACATACGCTCGTAGCAGCCGCGCGCGCCGCAGAGGCACTCGGGGCCGTCGGGGCGTATGGTGAGGTGGCCGATCTCGCCGCCGTAGGAATCGGCGCCGCGCCAGATGCCGCCGTCGGAGAAGATGCCGCCGCCGATGCCGGTGGAGAGCGTCATGTAGAACAGCGGCGAGTAGCCACGGCCAGCGCCGTGAACGGCCTCGCCTAAAGCTCCGACATTGGCATCGTTATCCATAATGGCCGGCACCTGTAGGAGTTCGCTGAGGTGGTCGGTGAGATGGAAATCGCGCCAGCCGCCGACGTGGGTGGAGAGAGCCACGCGCTGTTCGGAGAAATTGACCGGCCCGCCGAAGCCGACACCGCAGCGATCGAAGCGGAGATCCCGGGACCATTCCGAAGCAATGGCGGCGATCTGTTCGAGCATCCAGTCCTTGCCGCCTTCTTTGTCAGTAGAGCGGGTGACGCGGCGCTGGAGCGTATCACCGGCGAAGACCGCCATGGAGAACTTGGTACCGCCGATATCGATGGCGAGGGTATTTTTGGCGCTCATCCGCGGGCCAGCACCTCCTCCGGGGAGGCGGTTCCGGTGCCTTTTTTCATGATGGTGATGGAGGCGACGCGAT
>CAZMRK010000461.1:0-6831 GCA_964568355.1 uncultured Solibacteraceae bacterium
AGTTAATAAGGTCTTAATTTTCAACAGTGGTCCGTTGGCATGGGGATTGCTCCCCCGCTTTCTCACCGGAGCTGCGCGTGTGCCCGCGAACCTCTACGCACGGTCCGGGGAAAGGATGATCCCCATGGGAACGGTTGTCGAGAGAAAACCGGCGGCTCTCCAGGCTTTGCCCGGCGATGATGTGCGCCAGATTCTGTGGCGTTTCGCCGATCGCTATGATTTGCAGATGCTGGTGCAGGCGGCGCGGGCGGCGGCGCGCGGTCCGGTGGCCCGCCTGGTGGCCGAAGGCGCCCGGAATACCCACGCCTGGACCCCGGAGAAAGCGGGACTGCTCGAAATCTTCGACGAATCGGGCATCACCGGCGTATTTCTGGATCCGGCCGAGGGCGGTTTCGTGGAAGGCCCGAAAAACCTGGCCATGGCCCTGGTCGCTTTCGAGCTGGCCTGGGTGGATGCCGGGGCAGCTACGGGCAGCATGGCCGGATGCCTGGCTCTGGCCCCCATTCACGAGCGCGGGACGCCGGAGCAGTGGGACTACTATCGCACGCGCTCGATACCGGTCCGGCCCGGCGAGGATCGCAAAGCCTGGCGCGGCGCGTTCTGTCTGACCGAGCCGCTGCCCTACGTCGGAGTTGAAACCGGGCTGCTGGGCGGCAAGGTCCGCGTGGCGGAATGGAAAGAAGGCGAAGAACCGATCCTCCAGGTGGAGAAGCGCGGGCGCTTCATCACCAACATGGGCTTCGCCAACTTCGTGACCGCCGCCGTCGATTCCGACGATCCCCGCATCAAGGGGAGCTGCATGGTCATTCTGGAGGAGACCGACCCGGGCATCTTCGACCGCGGCACTCCGGCGCGCAAACTGGTACACCAGCTCTCCTCCACCCGCGATCCGGTCTTCAACCTGCGTGTCCCGGCCAGCCGCATCATCGGCGGTTATTCCATCCAGGACGGCAAGATCGTGCCGCGTTATAGCCACGGTGAGGTGATCGAAGCGGTCTTCCGCCGCACGCGGGTGGGTGTGGGGCTGATGACCTCCGCCAAGCTGCTTTCCGCGGTGGAGCCGGTGATCCGGTACCAGCGCGGCCGTTTCCGCGGAGGAGATGCCGCCACTCCCGGCACCCCGCGCTACGACCTGGGGCTGCAATTGAAGCAGGACGTGCTGTATCGCCTGGTGGACGTCTGGGCCACCGGGGAAGCCGCGGCCTCGCTGGGCTTCGCCACCGCCCGCCTGTTCGACCGCCTGGATCCGCTGGAGCGCCAAAAGCTCCAGATCTTCGCCGAGCACGGCATCGGCTCCGGGACCGCCACGCTGCGCGCGATACGCAAGATTGGACAGCAGGCGATCGAGCACCTGCGGGCCAATCCTGCCGAGCCGCCTGCCGATCCCCTGGTGGAATATGTGCTGCTCGATTCGGTGGCCAATGTGCTCTGCCCGGCCACCAAGCTCTGGAACACCGGCCACGGCGCCAACATGATGCGGGAAGCCGTCAGCCTGATGGGTGGCTATGGCATCACCGAGGATTGCCCCGGATTCCTGGGGCACAAGTGGATGGACGCCCAGCTCGAAGCGACCTACGAGGGGCCGGAATGCGTCCAGCGCCGCCAGTTGAGCGTTACCATGACCGACGAGGTCTTCCTGGCCCAGTTCCGCCAGTGGATCGGCGAGATGCGCCGGATCGCCGCCACGCATCCGGGCACCGGCGCCTGCACGCTGGCCACCGCCATGCAAATGTGGCTGTGGACCCTGGAACATCTGCAACATGCCACCGATGCCAATGGCGGAAAGCTCTACCACAGCTCGCGCCAGGGCGTGACTTTCCCGCTGGCCGATGCCCTCTGCTGGCTGCTGGCATCGCGCTACCAGATTCTGGACGTGCTCGAACTGGAGGAGAAGGGGCCGGCCAATCCGACCTTGGGCGAGGGGCTGCCCGGGCTGCTCGCGTTCTTCACCGATCTGTGCCACGTGCAAGCCGCCCACGCGTCGGGAGAGGCTGCCCGCATCTGCGCGGAGCTGGTTTTCGGCTATAACCGCCATCCGGCGTGGGACGAGGAGTCCTGCCGGAATTGCTATCAGGCGGAGGATCTGGATGCCCTCGAAAGCGTCATGCCCGGGATCGCCAGCCTGGCGCGAAGCTACACCGACGTGGTGGAAGCCGATGGATCGCATCCCTTGAAGGCCGGCCCGTGCGCCCGCACGGAAGGGCTGGAGCGATTTGTCCGGCTGCGGGTGCGGTTGGACGGCTGTCTGACCGGATCCCAACTGGCCAAGGAGCGCGCCGCGGAGGCATTGACCAAGGTCATGATTCCGGAAGCTTTGGATTACCCGGCATGAAACCACCCGAAGCGGACATAGAACGGCAGAGCATGGAAGCCGATATTGTCTGTGTCGGCTTCGGACCGGCGACTGCCGGTTTTCTGGCCACGCTTTCCCGGCGGGTGATGAACCCGGACGGCAGCGTTTTTCTGGAAAGCCCGACCATGCCCGGGCTTCCGCTGCAAGTGCTTTGCTATGAGCGCGCCGACGATATCGGTTTCGGGGTTTCCGGGGTGGTTACCCGGGCTCGCGGCATCCGCTCCACTTTCCCGGATCTGGATCCTTCGCAGATTCCCATGGCGGCGGCGGTGACCGGGGAGAAACTGGTCTACCTGCTGGACCCGATCGGCGCCAGCCGTCGCAGCCCCGGACTGCGTGCTGCCGACCGCGCGCTGCGCATCGCCGGGATGGCGCGCGAATCCGCCTATGAGCTGCCCTACACACCGCCCTTCCTGCGCAAGGAGGGGGGGCTGGTGCTGGCGCTGGGCCAGTTCATGCAATGGGCTGGAGCGCAGGTGATGGGCTCCGGAGCCGTGCAGATCTGGCCGGGAATGCCCATCGCCCACGCCCTGATCGAAGGACAGCGGGTGACCGGGGTTCGCCTGGTGGACCAGGGTACCGATCGGGAAGGGAATCCGGAGGCGGGCTATCTGCCGGGTATGGATGTGCATGCGGCCCTCACGGTGGTGGGCGATGGACCGGTGGGCGCGGTGGGCCGCCACCTGGACGAGTACTTCGGCATGCCCGACCACCACCATCAGTACGAGTGGGCGGTGGGCAGCAAGATGGTGATCGACCTGCGTGACGATGTGGATCTTCCCGCGGGCACGGTCTTCCACACCTTCGGCTTCCCCGAGCCGGAGATCTTCGGATTCCTCTACATCCTGCCGGACCATGTGGCCGCGGCCGGGATCTTCGTGCCTTCGTGGTTCTACCATCCGCATCGCACTTCTTACCGCTATCTCCAGCACTTTATCCAGCATCCGTATCTGTGGCGCTACCTGCGGGGAGGCCGGCTGCGCTCCTGGGGCGCGAAATCGCTGCTCGAATCGGGCCGCCGCGGCGAGCCGTTCCTGGTGGGCGACGGCTATGCCCGCATCGGCGAGGGATCGGGCAGCACCAACGTGCTGACGGGATCCGGAGTCGACGAAGCCTGGACTACCGGCGTACAACTGGCGGAAGGGGTGATCGAGCTGCTTCGCGCGGGCCGGCCGTTCACGCGCGAGAACCTGGAGAGCGCCTATGTCGCGCGGCGCCGGGCAAGCTGGGTGGAAAGCGAAGGCCGCATTGCCGAGAAGGCGCGGGACGGCTTCCATCATGGCGTGATTCCGGGGCTGCTGGGCATGGCGCTGGCCGGATACTCCGGCGGCCGCCACTGGATGGAGGGCAGCCCGCGGCTGATGCCGGACCCGGCGGCGTACTATCGGGGACGGCTCTCGGCCGAGGAAATCGCCGCTATTCAGGGAGAATGCTTCGCCCGGGGCGTGGCGGCCCACGATGCCCTGATGGAGCGCTGCGGTTGGCCGGCGATTCCGCATGACGGCCAATTGCTGGTCAGCCAGCAGGATGCGCTGCTGCTGGGCGGCAAGGTGCAGGCGCCGCCCGGCTATGCGGATCACGTAAGCCTGCGCTATCCCGACTTCTGCGAGCGCT
This sequence comes from uncultured Solibacteraceae bacterium, assembly GCA_964568355.1. Taxonomy (GTDB): domain Bacteria; phylum Acidobacteriota; class Terriglobia; order Bryobacterales; family Bryobacteraceae; genus JAJPJX01. The sequence goes on from CAZMRK010000461.1 coordinate 3,968, forward strand.
GCGCCAGCAAGTTGTGTATCGAAATCTGCTCGGGCCAGGCGTTGACGCCGGGTCCCGGCGGCATCCCGCATTTCGACCGGGAGAAATGTGTCCACTGCGGCGCCTGTGTGTGGAACTGCGTGCAGTCGCTGGAAGAAGAGCCGATTTGCGGCAATATCTCCTTTCAGGCAGGAGCCGGCGGCCTTCATTCCGCGCAGAATTGAGGGGCTGGGCGGTTGCGCAGAGCTGCAGGAGAGACGCCGGTTGTCTATAAGCACAATGATCAGAGACGAGATTGTTGCACGAGAAGTTAGTCAATTGATGCTGGAAATCGGAGCGCGTCTGGATCGGTCGGTCGAACTGGTCTCGAACAATTGCTCGCAGGAGGAATGCAAAGTCTACCGACGCGCAGTGGGAGCGATTCTGGGCGAGATATTGCTGACGGTGCTGAACCCCTTGTACTCGGAGCATCCGTCGCTGAAGCCTCCTGAGCTTGAATGAAGTGGTTGCCCATCCTGAGTACAAATATGCTCGATGTTACTGAGATCTTCGATCATTATCGGGTCGCCGCGCGCTCCATCTGGAATGCTGCATTCTGGCCGGCAGATGAATTGCGAAATTGGGATTCATGGGAGCGATTTGAGCAGATTCAGGAGCTCCTGTTCGAAGCCCTGGTGCTCGCCAGGTTAAGGGATGAAAGCGGCTCTGAGAAACCGTATATCTCAACGCGGCCCATCTTTCGTGTGTTCCCGAGGGGCCAAGTGCCGGTCATGATCAGTAATCCCAGGCCTGGAGATGCAAACTGGTATTGGGACAATCCGATCCGCGAGATTGGTCCCTCGGAGGCAGAACTGCACTTTCTGGACTATTTTGACTGGGATCGAATGGGTTATGCGGATTTCCAGTATTACCGTACTCGGATTGCGATGTTTCCGGCGCACCCGGATCTCATCGGACGAGATGCTTTGATAGAGCGTGTCAATTCCACTGTCGTGATGGAAGAAGAGCGCTAATCCGCAGTGCTCCTGGAGGTGGGGACGGGATGCTTCTGCTGTTGATGAAAATCGCCCCCGAACCGGCGGCATAATGTCGATATGAATCGGCGCGAGTTTCTTGCCCTTCCTGCGGCTGCGGCCGTTGCCCCCGCCAGGCTCGCTACGGATTTCCAGCGGCCCCGTTATCATTTCCTTCCCACGGCCAACTGGATGAACGACCCTAACGGCCCTATCTGGTGGAAGGGCAAGTACCATCTTTTCTATCAATACAATCCGAATGGCGCTTTCTGGGGCACTATGCACTGGGGGCACGGCGCCAGCCGCGACCTGGTGCATTGGGAGCATCTGCCGGTGGCGTTTGCGCCTACGCCCGGCGGTCCGGACAAGGATGGCGTGTTTACCGGCAGCGCGGTCATTCACAACGGCGTTCCCACCGTGCTCTATACCGGCGTGCGGCCGGAGGTGCAGTGCCTTGCCACCAGCGACGATGACCTGATCGTCTGGAAGAAGTATCCCGGCAATCCGGTGATCGCGTCTCCACCGCCCGGAATCCAGCCTGCCGGCTTTCGCGATCCCGCTCTCTGGCAGGAACAGGATGGCTGGTATCTCGTGGTCGGCTCCGGCAACAAGGGCGTCGGCCCGCTGATTCTGCTTTATCATTCGACCGACTTAGTGCACTGGAAGTATCTGCATCCGCTTTTCTCCGGCAAGCCTCGCGCGGGAGCCGATCCCAGGAACGCGGTGGCCAGCGGCGAGATGTGGGAGTGCCCGGACTTCTTCCCTCTGGGCGGCAAGCACGTGCTGATCGTCTCCACCGAGGGGACCACGCGCTACTGGATCGGCACCTACCGCGACCACCGCTTTCAGGCCGAATCCGACGGTATTCTGGATCCGGGCGCCTTCTACGCGCCCAAGAGCATCGCCGATGCTACCGGCCGACGGGTGCTGTGGGGATGGATCCAGGAACGCCGCAGCGTGGAGGCGCAGAAAGCTGCCGGATGGTCGGGGGTCATGTCGCTTCCACGCATCCTGACCCTGCGCCCGGACGGCCGCCTGGGGATCGCCCCGGCGCCGGAGCTCGAAAAGCTGCGGAGCAAGGTCCGCCATGTGCCCGCGTTGCCGTTCCGCGCCCCGAGTGACAATTTCGAGATTTTCTGCCGGATCGCCCCGGGCAGCGCCCGGCAACTGGGGCTCGATCTGGGCGGGCTACCCATCCTCTACGACCGCGGCACCGAACCGCTCGAACTGCGAGTCTTTTCGGATGCTTCCGTAGTGGAGGTGTTCGCTAACGGCCGTTCCGCCCGGACGGAGCGCATCTATCGTGCTCAGGCAGGACCGGTCGAGATCAGCCTGCTCGCCAAGGGAGGCCAGGCCAGGCTGGAGCGCTTCGATGTCTGGGAGATCCAGCCGATTTCCACCGACCGCCTGACGTCGTAATGCAGAGCCTGTAGTGGAAATAGACAATCTGGTCTGTTTATACTGAATATTACAAATGGCATACCAGATTGTGGTCTGCGGGAGTATTGTGCCCGACCCGCTTCAGACCCTCGAACCGGTGGCCGGCTCGCAGAGTCCCGCCCTGAAGAATGAACTGATGTTGCCTGCCGTGCTCGACCCCTGGGCCGCCCACGCGCTGTACGAGGCTGCCCATCTGGCGCAGGCCCACCCGGGGAGCAAGGTCTGGCTGGTGAGCCTCGGTCCGAAGGCGAAGCTCCAGCAGGTGATGATGACCATGGCGCAGAAGGCGCCGTTCGAACTGGTGGCGCTCGACGGGCCGGCCAGCGGCTTTACCGACGCTTGCGAAGTGGCCGCGATTCTGGCGCAGGCGGTCGAGTCGATTCCGGGGCTGGATCGCTCGCGGCTGCTGCTGTTCGGCGGGTGGGAATCGGC
>CAZMRK010000462.1:0-11159 GCA_964568355.1 uncultured Solibacteraceae bacterium
GGGATGGCGTCTTCCGCGAAAAATCCTACACCGTCGGTCTCGCTGCTGTGCGCCGCCGTGCCGCCCACCAGCCGGCACACGAAAAAGACCTTGTACGCATGGAACGGAACGGGCGGATGCCCATGCAGCCGGCAATCGTAAACCGCCGCCAGTTTGATCACCTCCGCTTCAAAGCCCGATTCCTCGCGAACCTCGCGTACCACGTTGTGGCTGGGGGTGTCCCCGATATCCGCCCAGCCTCCGGGCAGAGTCCAGCATCCATCCTCGCGCTCGCGCACCAGCAGCAGGCGGTCCCCATCGAACACGGCCGCCCGCACGTCCACTTTCGGTGTGCAGTAGCCGGTATCGCGCTTGAGCAGATCCAGAATCGGCGCGATCCCCCCGGCGCCGGTGCCGGCCGCGTATAGTTCCGCGGCGATCTGCCGGATGGCTTCGTAGCGCTCGGTGTCAAAGTGGTTCAGAGAATAGGTGAGGCCGGTCTGGGCGATCGCGTGCAGCCGCTCCGCCCATTCCAGCCAGCGAGGGGTGTCCATCCTGCTATTGTGTCCCGAATGCGGCTGTCGGAAAACCGAAACGGTAGTTTCGGTTTTTTCGAGCCCGATCCAATAGAATGAAGTACTTGCGGAGCCGGGACCGAAACGGTAGTTTCGGTTTTCCGCTACGAGATCCGGTCTAGCACGCGTCCGTCCGAGTCCCGCAGTTCCATCAGCAGGTCCGGCACGCCGGCAGCATGAGTCGAGCAGCTCAGGCAGGGATCATAGGCGCGCACCACGGCGGATACGCGATTGAGCATGCCCTCCCGAAAATGGTTGCCGTCGATGAAATGGCGGCTCACCTGCCCGATGCTCTTATCGATTGCCAGGTTGTTATGGCCGGTCGCCACGATCAGATTGGCCCAGCGAATGGCTCCGTTTTCGTCCACTTTATAGTGGTGAATCAGGATGCCGCGCGGAGCCTCGATGATGCCCACGCCGTCCAGGCAATTGACTCCGGCATTGGCGCGTACATGCGAATCCAGGATGAGCGGATCTGCCAGCAGCGCTTCCATTCGCTCCAGCGCATACAAAGCCTCGATCAGGCGCGCGTAATGGAAGTGGAACGAGCTATGCACCACCGTGCCGCAACGCTGATGATATTCCGCAAATTCCGCATCAGCCAGCGGCGTGCCGCAGCGTTCGGCGGCATTCAGACGGGCCAGCGGACCGACGCGATAGACCCCCTCCGGGAAACCACGCGGCTGGAAGTAAGGCGCCTTCAGGTAAGAATCCGGCAAGGCCGCTTCGCCGATGTAACGGGCGTAGTCGGCCGGCGCTACCTGATCGGCGGCCAGCGTACCGTCGGCGTCGCGGAAACGCAGGCAGCCGTCGTAGAGTTGCAAAGCGCCGGAGGAATCCACCAGCCCGGCGTACATGGTGGGCGTGGTGCCGAAATGCTCGATCTCTTCCGCAAAACGGTCGAGCGTGGCCTTGAAAGCATCGAGCGTGCGGCGGCAGATGGCCTTGGCGTCGGGCAATCCGGCCAGAATGCGCTCGCGCACCTCCGCCGAGAGCGGCGCATTGACGCCGCCGGGCACTACCCAGGAAGGATGTACGCGCTCCCGGGCCAATCCCTCGATCACCTGCTGGCCGAACTTGCGCAGGGCAATGCCGTCGCGCGCGACATCCGGCAGCTTTTCGAGCACACCCAGCACGTTGCGCTGGGCCGGCTCGGAGTCCATTCCGAGCAGCAGATCGGGCGCCGAGAGGTGGAAGAAGCTGAGCGCGTGCGACTGTACGAATTGTCCGCAATGCAGCAACTCCCGCAGGCGGATTCCCGGCTCGGGCACGCGCACGGACATAATCGCGTCGCAGGCCTTGGCGGAAGCGAGCAGGTGGCTGACCGGACAGATGCCGCAAATGCGCGCAGTGATGGAAGGCATCTCGTAATAGGGCCGGCCTTCGGTGAATTTCTCGAAGCCGCGCAACTGCGTCACGTGGAAATGCGTCTCCGTCACCTGCCCTTCGTCATTCAGATCGATGGTGATCCGCGCATGGCCCTCCACGCGGGTCAGCGGATCGATAGTAAGTCGCTTGGTCACGAGTTTCCTCCCGCTTCAGCCGAATTTGACCTTGGATCCGAGGTCGGGCAGATGCCCCTCCAGCAGCTCGCCGATCACCGCGAAAATAGCTGCGGCGGGCGGTGGGCACCCGGGGACATGCAGATCGACCTTGACCACTTCCTGCAACGGCATGACCTGCCGCAACAGCGTGGGAACACCTTCAGAAGGGACGCAGGGCTGCGTCTGGACTCCTTCCACATAGACCCGCTCCAGCAGCTTCCGAACCGGAATGGAGTTGCGCATGGCGGGCACATTGCCGGTGACGGCGCAATCTCCCAAAGCCACCAGCAGGCGGCTGCGCTGGCGAATGAGCTGAAGCTTTTCCTTGTCCTCCTGGCTGCTGACGGCGCCCTCCACCAGCGTGACGTCGACGCCTTCCGGGAAGCTCTGGCTGTCGACCAGCGGGCTATAGACGAGGTCGGCGCTCTGCGCCACCGCGGCCAGGTTCCCGTCGATATCCAACAGGGACATATGGCATCCCGAGCAGCCGTCAAGCCAAACGGTGGCCAGCTTGATCTTTTTCATGCGTGAACTCCTCGGCTGGCGGCCAGTTGAACGATACGCTGGTCGCGCTTGACCATCTCTTCCACGCCGCGGCCCTTTTCGGCCATGGCTCCCGTGGGACAGACCTGCACGCATTTGCCGCAACTGGTACAGTTCCGCGATTGGCCCCATGGCTGATTCATCTCGCTGATCAGCCGCGAAGAAATTCCCCGCGACATGACATCCCAGACATGGGCTCCCTCCACCTCGGCGCAGACCCGCACACAGCGCGTACAGAGGATGCAGCGGTTCTGATCCAGGACAAAGCGCTCATGCGAGAGGTCCACGGGCAGCTTGGGGTAGTTATAAGGATAGTGCACGTGGGTGACGCCCAGCGATTGGGCCATCGCCTGCAGCTCACAGTGTCCGTTGGAGACGCAGACGGCGCAGAAATGATTACGCTCCAGCAGCAGGAATTCCACCGCCATGCGGCGATAGCGGGTGAGCTTGTCCGAGTTGGTGGTGACGGACATTCCGTTCTGCACCGGCGTGGTGCAGGCCGGCAGCAGGCGGCCGACGCCGGAGACCTCTACGATGCAGAGCCGGCAGGAGCCCGCGGCGGATAGTCCTTCCAGATAGCACAGCGTCGGGATGTACTTCCCGTTGGCCCGCGCAGCCTCCAGGATGGTCTGGTTCTCCGTAGCGGTGACGTATTCTCCGTCGATGCGGATCGAGATTTTCTGTGGCAACGGATTCCTCCTTTCGCGACTAATGCGCGGGTTCGTGGATATCGCAGCGCAGACAGCGGCTGGCCTCGTCCAGAGTTTCGCCGGCAGTCAGGGCGAAGACGACCTCTTCAAAGCTGTGCACGCGCTCGCCCGCGGCGCGTTCGTCCGGGTGATGGCGGCGGCTCTCGCTGACCTGGGCAGGAGGCGTCTGTCCATAGGTGAACTCGCGGAACAGCAGCGGAAAGCGCTTCACTCCGGTCAGGCGCTGGTCGATGTTGCGGGCGGCCTTCTTGCCATATCCCATGGCGTTGGAGAGGTTGGAAGCGCCCGTAATCAGGTCGCCGCCGGCATAGCACTTATCCCGGCTGGTTTCGAGGCTGTAGCGATCGACATCCATGGTGCCGCCGTCCTTGGTCCGCAGACCGGTCGCCTGGGCCAGGTCCGGATCCACGCGCTCGCCGACCGCGAGAACCACGCTGTCGCATTTGTAATTTTGAAACTCGTCGGTCGAGACGGGGCGCCGGCGGCCGGAGCTGTCGAACTCGCCTAAGCGTGTCTTGAGTACCTCGATGCCGGTGACTCTGCCGCGCTCGCCGAGGATGCGGTGCGGCGCGGAAAGGAAGATGAAGTGCACTCCTTCCGCCGCGGCGGCATCGATTTCCTCCGGGATGGCCGGCATTTCCTTGCGCTCGCGACGATAAATGACGGTCGCGGTCGCGCCCAGGCGGACGGCCGTGCGGGCGGAATCGATGGCCGCGTTACCGCCGCCGATCACCACCACGCGGCGTCCCAGTTCCGGGGGCTGGCCTTTGGCTACGGACTCCAGGAAGGAGAGCGCCGGCATTACACCCTGCATCTCGACACCGGGCAGATCAATCCGCGCCTCCTTCCAGGTTCCCACCGAGAGGAAGACGGCATCGTGCAAGTTTTCAAGCTCGCTGAGGGCAATATCGGCGCCCAGCGCGGCGTTATAGACGAAACGAACGCCCACCCGTTCGATCAGCTCGATCTCACGCTCCAGGACGGACTTGGGCAGGCGGTATTCGGGCAGCGCATAGCGCAGCATTCCGCCGGCAGCGGCGTGCGATTCGTAGACCGTAACGGCATGGCCCAGCAGCGCCAGGTAGAAGGCGCAGGTGAGCCCCGCGGGGCCGGCGCCGATCACGGCGACCTTGTGGCCGGTTGGCTCGAGTTTCTTGGCAGCGATGCGCTCGGCCATGGAATCGAAGCGGTCGCTGAGATAGAAGGAATCGGCGATGAAACGGTGCACCTCGCGCATGTTGACCGCTTCATCGATGCCGATGCGCCGGCAGCGGTCGTCGCAGGGGTGCTGGCAGACCCGTCCGGTGGAGGCAGGCAGGGGATTGTCCATGACCACCGATTCGAACGCTTCTTCCAGGCGGTTTTCTTTATAGAGCTGGAGGAAGCGGGGGATGTTCATGTGCAGCGGACAACTGTTTTCGCAGGGCGAGAGCGCCAGGTTCTGGCATACCCCGGCCCGGCAGCGCCCGGCGCGAATGTGGTCCTCGAATTCGTGCCGGAAATGGCGCATCGTGGTGAGCACCGGGTTGGGAGCGGTCTGGCCCAGGCCGCAGAGCGAGACGTCGCGGATCATGCGGCCCAGTTCTTCCAGGCTGCTCAGATCGCTCTCACTGGCCACGCCATTGGTGAAGTTGTTGAGGATGCGCAGCGATTTATCCAATCCCACGCGGCAGGGCACGCACTTGCCGCAGGATTCCGAGTGGGTGAATTCGATGAAGTACCGCGCCACGTCCACCATGCAGTTGTCTTCATCCATCACCACCATGCCGCCCGAGCCCATGATGGAGCCCAGTTTGCCCAAGGTCTCGTAATCCACCGGCGTATCGAAAAGGTCCTGCGGAATGCAGCCGCCCGAAGGCCCGCCGGTCTGCACCGCCTTTACCTGGCGGCTGTTGCTGCCGCCTCCGCCCACGTCATAGACGAATTTCTTGAGCGGCGTGCCCAGAGGCATCTCCACCAGGCCGGTGTTGCACACCTTGCCCACCAGAGAGAAGACCTTGGTGCCGGGGCTCTTAGCGCTGCCGGTTTCGCAGAACCACGCCGCGCCTTTCGCCACGATGGGAGCAACGTTGTACCAGGTCTCGACGTTGTTGATGTTGGTGGGGCGCCCCCACAGTCCCCTCTGTGCGGGAAAGGGAGGACGGGGCCGCGGCCGGCCGGCCCGGCCTTCGAGCGACGCGATCAGCGCGGTCTCTTCTCCGCACACGAAGGCGCCGGCGCCTTCCACCAGTTCGAGATGGAAATCGAAGCCGCGGCCCAGGATATTCTCGCCCAGCAGGCCGTACTCCTTGGCCTGTTCGATCGCCTGGTTCAGCCGATGGACGGCCAGGGGGTATTCGGCGCGGACATAAATGATGCCGTGATGCGAGCCCATGACATAAGCGCCGATCAGCATACCTTCGAGCAGCGAGTGCGGGTCGCTTTCGATCTCGTTGCGATTCATGTAGGCGCCCGGATCACCCTCGTCGGCATTGCAGATGACATACTTGGCATCCGCTGCGGCCTTGCGGAGAAACTCCCACTTCAAGCCCGTCAGGTAGCCGGCGCCGCCCCGGCCGCGCAGTTTCGCCGCCTTGATCTGCTCGATCACCGCCTCGGGCGTTCCATCGATGAGCACTTTATAAAGAGACAGGTAGCCGCCGACGGCAATGTACTCTTCGATATCCTCCGGGCAGATGAGCCCGCAATTACGCAGGACGATCTTCTTCTGCCCCTGGAAAAAGGGGATCTCGGTCCAACTGGGGACTTCCGTGGCGCCGAAGCCGTAGTGAACCTGCGCGGTCAAATGGTCCCATTCCTCGATTTTGCAGAGGGCAAGCTGCGAGGGGATGTTGCCCATGGCAAGGTCATCCAATATCTGGTCCACCTGGTTGGACTGCACGTGGTGCAGAATGACCAGCGGCCGCCCCGGCAGCCAGACATTGACCAGCGGCTCCTGGGCGCAGAAACCGAAACAGCCGACGCGCGAAAGCTGCACATCCATGCCGCGCTGGTCGATGGCATCGGCGAAGGCGTGGTAGACGCCTTCGGCGCCGTTGCCGGCCCCGCAGGTACCCATCCCTACGGCAACGCGCGGCTTAAGCGGCAGAAGCTTGGCCATGCCGGCGCCCTTGATGGCGCTGAACGTGCTGATGTCCTGGATGCGGGTCATTTCGCTCCCCCTTTCTCCAAGGCCTCCAGTTCACGATGCAGGGCCTGCTCGTTCATGTGCCCATAGATGGAATGATTGATCTCGACGACAGGTGCGAGCGCGCACTGGCCGAAACAGGCGACGGTGCGCAGCGTGTATTTGCGATCAGGCGTGGTCAAGACCAGCTTGTCGGCTCCGCTTTCGTCGTGATCTTCCTTCAGGCCCATCTCCAGCTTCAGACGCTCCAGCAGATTGCGGGAGCCGCGCGTGTGGCAGGCGGTACCGCGGCAGATGCACACGGTATTGTCTCCCTGCGGCTCCAGGTTGAACAGCGCGAAAAAGGTGGCCACGCTGTAGATCTGGGCCATGGGGAGATGCGTCCTGGAGGCAACATATTCCAGGACTTCCGGAGAAAGGTATTTATAGGGATGATGATCCTGGAGCCGCTCGAGAATACTCAGCAAGGCGCCTGGACGACCCTGCTGCTCGGCAATAACCCGATCCGCAAAGTCGTAGTCGCTCCGCTGCGGCTGTGTCTGGGCTGGCTGCGTGTCCATTGCGCCAACTCCTTTCCTTATTTGATACCTTCATATCTTAAATAAAGACCGGTAGCAAGGGGGCGGCGGAGATCCGGGCGCGAAGGACCATCTTGCCGAGCCATCGGGCTGAATCAGGTTTCCGCCGGCCGGCAATTTTCCTGTTGATTCCTTATCGCGGCATCCACTATACTCCTGTAGGTTACCAAATGAAAAACTCGCCCGAGGAAAAAGCAGATGTGCTTCAGGGCACTCTCATCCTTCTCGTCCTGAGAACCTTAGAGGCGCTGGGCCCGCTTCACGGATATGGAATTGCGCGCCGAATCGAACAGATCAGCGGAGAACTCCTGCAACTGAATCAGGGCACGTTGTATCCGGCGCTTTTGCGGATGGAGCAGGAGGGATGGGTCGCTTCCAAGTGGGGGGCCTCGGAAAAGAATCGCAAAGCGAAGTTCTATTCGATCACGGGGGCAGGACGAAAGAGGCTCGCGAAGGAGACAAAGGACTGGCACCGCATGTCCTCGACCATCGAGCGTTTCTTAGGTCCGATCCCCGATGCGACTGCCGAGGATCTGGGATGAGCTGGCCAAGGGTTTTTGTCGCGCGCCTCCGAGGTTTGCTCGGCAAGGGCCGGATGGAACGCGAGTTGAACGAGGAGATCTGCTTTCACCTGGAGATGCAGGCCGAAGACAACCAGCGGGCCGGGATGAGCGTGGCGGAAGCCCGGAGAGCCGCAATGCGGAGCTTCGGAGGGGTTGAGCCGATGAAGGAAAAGTTTCGAGAGCAACGAACTTTTGCCTGGACGGCAACGGCCATTCAGGACATATCGCACGGGTTGCGGCTGCTTCGCAGGCGGCCGGGATTTACGATTGCCGCCGGTCTCTCGCTGGCGTTGGGAATCGGTTTCACAACCGCAATCTTTACAATTCTGAACGCGGTTGCCCTCCGCCCCCTCCAGTATCAGGACGCGGACCGGTTGCTCTGGATGACGCAGGTACTGAAAAAGAATAGCACCGACGAGGTGACGCTGACCCCGCATTTTCTGGAGTGGCGGCGTCAAAACCAGACGTTCACTGACCTGGCCGGGTACAACTTCCAAACCCGGAATCTGACCGGCATCGACGAGCCTTTGGAAGTACCTTCGGCGAAAGCATCGGCTTCCCTCCTGCCTATTCTCGGAGTTCAGCCGGTTTTGGGCCGCAACTTTCTGAAGCAGGAAGACTATAAAGGACGCGATCAGGTCGTTCTGCTCGGACATGCGTTGTGGCGGCAGCGGTTCGGCGCCAATCCGAAAATCATTGGACAGGCCATCCCTCTTGACGGCAGCCCGTTCACGGTTGTGGGCGTTCTCCCGCCGGATTTCGTTTTCCCGGGAGCCGACCAGGTCCAATTGATCACACCCTTGGGCAAAGATGAGGCGGCCGAGTTGCAGTACAAGGTAGGCTCGATCATTTTCAATGTGGTTGGCCGGCTGAAGCCGGGAGCAACCGTCCGGCAGGCCACTGCTGAGCTGGAGGTGATCCAGTCGCGTTTGCCCGTACCTCCGTTTCGCCCCACCATGGGCCTAAAGGTATTGCCGCTTCGCGCGTATTTGTTTGGAAACGTGACAGCGGCGGGCTCGATTCTGCTTGCCGCAGCAGGCTTCCTGTTGCTGATCTCCTGCGCGAACGTCAGTAATCTGCTCCTGTCGCGCTGGATGCAACGAGATAGGGAACTTGCGATCCGGTCGGCTCTGGGCGCGTCGCGAGGCCGCCTGCTTTGTCAACTGCTCACGGAGAGCGGAGTACTCGGAATCCTGGCGTGCGGGGCTGGGGCTGCGCTTGCCTTCTGGGCACGCCGTCCGCTGATCGCGCTGAGTCCCTACGAGTTTTCGGGGCTGCAGACGCTCCCATTCGATGCTCGTGTTATCGGATTTGCCCTCCTGCTGGGTATGCTCACTACATTGCTGTTCGGACTGCTGCCGGCCTTTCGCGCAACGAAGTCCGGGATGATGGAGGCGGTCAGGGCCGGCGAGGCGGGCGTCGTTGGCGGGCGAGGCTCGCTGCGTGTCCTCTCGGTCATCGCGGCGGCCGAAATCGCCACTACGCTGGTGCTGTCGGCCGGCGCGGGTCTGATGCTCCAGAGCTTCTGGAAGATGCGGTACCGGAATCTGGGCTTTCAGCCGGACCACCTGGTGGCGGCGACGCTGAATCTTTCCGGTGCTGCGTATCGTGACATCGGGAGGAGATCCGCCTTCATCCAGGAACTGCTGGATCGCGTTCAAAATCTTCCGGGTGTGGAACTCGCGGCCATCACGAATGCCGGAGAGATCCCGCCGGGAGATTTTCACGCGACCAATACGTTCGCGATCGAAGGACGGAACCAGCCTCTGGGAGGACCGAGACCCATTGCGCGCTACCCGGTGGTCAGTCCTGCGTATTTCGCCATCATGGGTATCCCTTTGCTCAAAGGCAGGTTTTTGCAGGACTCCGATGGACAGAATTCCCTGCCGGTTGCCGTGGTCAACCACGCTCTGGTCCGCCGCTATTTCGCGCACGAGAATCCGATTGGGAGACATATCCGAACGGGAGGCGCCGATCAGCCCTGGCGGACCGTCACGGGCGTGGTCGGCGATGTCAAGACTTCCGGCCTCAGATTTGCCGCGGAGGCGGCGGTTTACCTGCCGTATCGCCAGACCGGCGTTTCCACCGAAGTTGGTATCGTGCTGCGCTCTCCTCTGGTGGTGGGAGCTATTGCGAGTGAGCTTCGAAAGGCAGTCGCAGATCTCGACAACAATCAACCAGTGGCCAGTGTGCAGTCGCTGGAGGATCGCCTGAGCGCGTCCGTTTCAGGCCCGCGCTTTACCGCCCTGCTGTTAGTCGCTTTTGCGGGCCTTGCGGCCGTGCTCGGGTTGATCGGCGTCTACGGCGTAATGGGGTGCCGCGTTCGATGGCAGTTGCGGGAAATTGCCGTGCGGCAAGCGCTCGGGGCGCAGCGAAGCGACGTAATCTGGCACGTGATTCGCCAGGGAGTCGAAATCATCGTTCCGGGGCTGTTCGTTGGTTTGTGCGCAGCGCTTGGCCTCGGCAAACTGCTGGCGAGCATGCTCTACGAAGTTTCAGCGCGAGACCCGTTTACGCTGGCCGCGCTCTCGGCAGTTCTGACCGGTGCCGCTCTACTAGCCTGCTGCATCCCGGCAATACAGGCTGCCAACTCGGACCCGCTGCATATCCTTCGGCATGATTAAGGGGGCCTCTCAGTCCGTCGCGCTTTCGGTGTCATCATAGAGGCAGAGTCTATGCAGACCCGACGAGAAGTTCTGGGCGCAATTGCCGGCGCCTTCGCTGCGCCGGTTCCTGTTCGCGGAGCGGCGAACCACTCCTTCGGCATTCGCGGAGATCGCTTTGTGCTGGATGGCAAGCCGTTCGTCGTCCGGTCCGGCGAGATGCATTATGCCCGCATTCCCCGCGAATACTGGCGCGATCGCATGCAGAAGATGCGCGCCATGGGTCTGAATACGCTGTGCATGTACTCGTTCTGGAATATGCACGAGCCGCGGCCCGGCGAGTTCGATTTTTCCGGAAACCTCGATATCGCGGCTTTCATTCGCACCGCCCAGGAGGAGGGGCTGTGGGTCATCGTGCGGCCCGGTCCTTATAGTTGCGCCGAGTGGGAGTTTGGCGGATTTCCTTCCTGGCTGCTGGAAACTCCGGACCTGCGCGTGCGCAGCGCCGATCCGCGATTTCTCGAAGCGGCCGGCCGCTATATGAAAAGGCTGCTGGCCGAAGTGGCCCCGTTGCAGATCACCCGGGGCGGGCCGGTCATCCTGATGCAGGTGGAAAACGAATACGGATCTTTCGGGAAAGACAAAGTCTATCTGAACGCTATTCGCCGCATGATCGTGGACGCCGGCATCGAGATCACGCTCTACACCGCCGACGGCTCGCTTGATTCCATGCTCGCCGGCGGCACTCTTCCCGATCTCCCCTCGGTGATCAACTTCGGCGGCGCCCCACAGCGGGAATTCGAAAACTTCGCCCGATTTCGCACGGGAGTGCCGCGGATGTGCGGCGAATATTGGGTCGGCTGGTTCGATCACTGGGGCGAAAAACACCACACCGGCAACAATGCCGTACACCTGGCCGGCATCGACTGGATGCTCG
>CAZMRK010000463.1:0-5617 GCA_964568355.1 uncultured Solibacteraceae bacterium
TGAACCTGATAGCCGGCCGAAACCAGCATTTCCGCGAGGCGGCCGGCATCGCGCTCGTCGTCGATCACCAGGATGCGGGACGAACGCGATTCACCGGCGGCGGGGAGTACGGGAAGGGCGGCCTTGGCCGGGGGCAGGTTCAGGACACGCGGCAAAATGGCGACGAAGGTGCTGCCCTGCCCGAATTGGCTGTGCACCTCGACGCGGCCGCCCTGAGCTTCGACGATCCGCTTGGTAAGCGCCAGGCCGAGGCCGCTGCCCTGGTCCTGACGCCCGCCCGCCGACAGTTGTTGAAAATCCTGGAAGAGCCGGGGAAGATCTTCGGAATGGATCCCGATACCGGTATCCTCCACCTCCAACCGGACCTCGGCGGGGCCGGAAGCGAGCAGGCGCACCTGGACCCGGCCTCCGGAGGGGGTGAATTTGACGGCATTGGAAAGATAGTTGTAGAGAACCTGTTTGAAACGGGCGGAATCGGCGACCACTTCGCCCAGCTCTTCACCGGGCTCGAACAGAATGGGCACCTCTTTCTTATCGGCGAGGGGTCGCAGGATATCGCGGACCTCACGGATCAGGGCATTCAGGTCCACGTGCTCCGGGCGAAACTCCATGCGGCCAGATTCCACCTTGGCCAGATCCAGAACATCGTTGATCAGGTGCAGCAGGTGGCGGGCGCTGGTCAGGATGTCGCCCAAAAACTCCTGGTGGGTTTCGGAAACGGGGCCGACTTTACCGTCATACATCAGCTCGGAAAATCCGATGATGCCGTTGAGCGGGGTGCGCAGTTCGTGCGACATGTTGGCCAGGAAACGGTTCTTGGTTTCGGTAGCCTCGCGGGCCATGGCCAGGGCGCGTGCCAATTGTTCATTCTTGCCCTTGAGCTCCTGCGCGTATTGCTCCACCTTGCGGGTAGCCAGTTCGCCGAGCCGCCGCTCGCTGATATCCAGCAAGGCCGAGCGCATGCCGCTGATACGGCCGTTCTCGTCGGTGATCGGGTTCTCGTGGATTTCGAGATAGACGATGGCTCCGTCCTTCCGCACATAGTCGCGCTCAAAAACCTCGATGGACTGTTCGCCGCTTATTTTACGGCGGACGCTTTCGCGGCTGGCCTGCTGCTGCTCCGGCACCACGAGTTCCCAGACCGGCCGGCCCAACAACTCCTCGGCGGAATAACCCAGCATACGGCATTCGGCCTCGTTGACACGGCGGATGACGCCCTCGGAATCGATTTCCTGGTAGGCCACGGGAGCGTCTTCGAACAGGCTGCGGAAACGTTGCTCGCTGGCGGACAAGCGGCGCTCGCGCAGGTTTAGCAGGCCAGCCGCCTCTTCCAATGACTGACCCAACCGGGCAATTTCGTCTCTTCCGGCGGGCAAGGGGCGCAAGGGCTCGCTTTTGGCCAGCAGCCGCGAATTCTCCTCCAGCTCCCGAATGCGGCGGGAGAGGCTGGCGGTGAGCAGGAGATTGGCCAGCAAACCGGCGATCGGGCCAAACAAGCTGCTGACCAAAACCACGAGAAAGAGCTCGTGATGACGCCGCCTCGCCCCGCTCCAATCTTCGCCCAAACGTACACCCAGGCCTCGCTCCATTTCGCCCAGGCTGACCCGCAGGCGGTCCATGATCACCTTGCTTTCCGCCAACAGGTCCTGGACGGCGGAGGCCGGCGCGGTTCGCTGCCGCTCCAGCAGGGCCAGATCCCGGTCAATCAGTCCCTGGATCTCCCGGAGGGCTTCCGAGCCGAACGCATCGCCTTCCGGAACCAGACGCTGGCGCGCGGAAGGGAGGGCGGCGAGCGCGGCCTGATACGACTCCAGGTACTGCTCCTTTCCGGTCAGCAAATAACCGCGCATCGCGGCCTCCGCTTCGGTCAGCAGAGCCAGCACATGCCGGGCATCGGAGCGGATCTGGATACTTCTTTGCACGCGGGCTTCGGCTTCCCGAGTGCGATGCTCCATCGCGGTAGCCGCCAGCAGGGCCGCAACCAGGACGATCAGCGGCAGAACCAGGACGAGCAGGCCCTTGCTCCGCAAGGAAGCGTTGTTCCAGATCGGAATGCCGGAGGAATTCATCTGAACGCTGTCTCTATTGTTGAATTCCGCTGCAACTTGTCAACCATGCTTTTCCACAAAAGCGCGAATAGAACGTGCGGACGATTCAAATTGCCGGAGCAGGGCCGCCACCAGGGGTTCGCTGCCATCGAAGGAGCCGCGGCAGAAGATTTCTTCAAGCTCCATCCCGATCTGAGCCATGCGGGTCTCCCCCATCTGGCTGCAACTGCCCTTGATGCTATGGGCCATGCGCCGGAGCTTATCCAACTCCCGTGCCGCGAGGGCCTGCTGGAGCAGATCCAGGCGCTCGCGGGTATCGGTCAGGAAAAGATGAATCAATTCCATAACGACCTCAGACTGGCCGGCGTCCCACAGCTCCGCCAGCGCCTGAGGGAGAGTCCATGGCGCGGCAGCCGGCCCGGTCTGATCACGAGAGGATACCGATGCGGATTTGTCAGTCTCGTTATTCATTGGAATCGCCCCGATAATGTCATTCGTGAAACCGCGGAAGGTCTGCTCGCGTTTTCCTGGCAGAAATGGGAAGCAAAGAGTTTCCGTAAATTCATTTTAGCCCGTTGGAGCCAGTGAAGGAATTTACCGCCCGGACCCGGTGGAAAGCTCCTGGTTTGCGGTTCATCTTCTTCTGACGCAGGCTTTTATTCCCATCTTCGGTTGGATTATAACGGGAATGACGAGAAAATTCACGGTTTTTTGGCAGCCACCGGTTCGTTTGGGTGAGTTACGTGGAAGAGTTCAACAATCGGTTGAAAAGAAATATACCAGGAAATCCCTCACAAGGAGGGGATCGCCCCGGGCGAATCCTGGTGGTAGAGGACGAACGGCACATCGCCCGCTTTTTGGAGTATGTTTTACAGAAGGCCCAGTACGAGGTGGAAGTTGCGGAGGACGGCTGGCAGGCGCTCGAGATCCTCCAGAAGACGGTTCCCGACGCGGTCCTCCTGGACATGGTTTTGCCCGAAGTTTCCGGGTTAGACCTGTTGCGGATGATCCGGAGGGATCCTCGCCACGCCAAGTTAGTGATCGTGGTCGTGAGCGCCCACTGGTTTGGGGAAGACGATTCCTCTCTACGGGAGGCCGGAGCAACCGCCCAATGTTCCAAACCGATTGCACCGTCCACCTTACTAGACAAGTTAGCGGAACTGGGGGTACCACCCCGGATTTCGGTCCCCTGATCCCGGTATTTTCCGGCCACGGCGGTTCCAGGTGAGCGCATCCTGGGGAGATTGGTGGGTGGACCTGCAGGCGACGGGCCTGCACGACGAGGAAATCCGGATCGTAAGGGAACTGTTCGCCGTGCTACGGGCGGCCGCGCCGGTCGAGGGGCTGGCGGTTCGGTACCGGTCGCGGAACGGGGTGGAGTGGCAACTGCTTCCGGCCTTCATGAGGGTCGAAAATGCCCCGGCGGGAGAGGGCGAGCGCACCGATGAGTTCCGGTTGAAGGCCCGCGGCCACGGCCTGAATCCGACCATCCTGGTGGTCACACGGCCGGCCTCGGAAGGCCTGGCGCGACTGGTCTGGCAACTGGTCGAGGCGGCCCTGGACCGGGCCAATCTGCAGGAGCGGGAAAATCAACTGCTCGAAGAGATGGGGGCCAACTGGGAGACGCTGGAGGCGCTGTACGAGCTCAATACCACGCTCCGGGTCACCGATCATCCCTGGAAACTGCTGAACGAGCTGCTGCGGCGCAGGGTGCTGGTGAAAGAGGGTCTGAGCGCGGCAATCTACGTGGAGGGCGAAGGGCGGCTGGTACTGGCAGCAAGCAACGGCGCCGCCCCCAAAGCGCTGGCGATACAAGGCGGACTGGCGGGCAGAGCGATCCGCGAGCGCCGCACGCAGGTAATCAACGGCCGGGAGGGCCTGCAGGCGATTCCGGACCTGGAGCCGGAATGGCGGAACGCCAGCAATGCGGCGGTGGCGCCGATCGCCACGCGGCAGGGGCTGGCGGGGGCGGTGATCATGTGGCGATCGAATCATCCGGGCACGTTCGATACACCGCTGCTGCGGCTGGTCGAGGCGCTGGCGAACCAGGCCGCCATGGTGATCGAAGGGGACCGGCTGAACCGGGCGCTGCGCGAGGGGGAGCGCTTGCGGCAGGAGATCGAGATTGCGTCCTCGATTCAGCAGACGCTGCTGCTGGACGCTCCACCGGAAGATCTGCCGGGCCTGGAGATCGCCTCGTTCACCCTGGCCTCCCAGAAAATCGACGGTGATTTCTGCGAGTTCATCCGCCACCAGAACGGGACGGTAGATGTGCTGGTGGGCGATGTGATGGGCAAAGGCGTACCGGCGGCGCTGGTGGGAGCCGCAACCAAGCACCACCTGGTGCGCGCCATGGCCGAACTGGCGACTCCGGGCGGCGAGTCCGAGGGATTCGCCACGCCCGGAGAGGTGGTCGCGCTGGCGGCACAACGCCTGGGCGGCCAACTGATCGCACTGGAGCGATTTGTCACGCTGTGCTACGCCCGGCTGGACGCCACCTTGTGCTGCCTGGAGTATGTGGACTGCGGGCATCCCAGCACGATCCTGTACCAGGAGCAGCGTGGGGAGTGCTCCTTTCTCAACAGCAACAACCTGCCGCTGGGCGTCGATCCGGAAGAAGTCTACGAGCAGCAATCGGTGGTGCTGTCGCCGGGGGACCTGCTGCTGTTCTATTCCGATGGGGTGACCGAGGCCCGCAATCCTCAGGGAGAGCTGTTCGGCGCGGCCCGCCTGGCAGAGTGCGTGAAGCGTTATGCTTCCCTTCCCTGCCAAACGCTGCTGGAGCGCATCCGAGCCGACGTGGTGGAGTTCTCGGGGGCAATCGAATTCGCCGATGATTTCACCAGTGTGGCGGTTCGAGTACGGCGGCACTCCAACGAAGTTCCGCTCTATAGCCGCCGCGAGTCCTTTCCCAGCGATCTCACGCAGCTTGCCGCCCTGCGCCAGTGGGCGAGCGACCTGGCCGCCCAGGTGCCCGGGGGGTTGGAGGAGGGCCTCCGGACCGGCCTGGAACTGGCGGTGGACGAAGCCCTGGCCAACGTGATCCAGCACGCCTACGACGGGCGCGCGGACGGCCGGCTGGAAGTACAGGGCGAGGCGTTTTCCGATCGCGTGACGGTGCGGATCTTCGACTGGGGGCGCGCATTCGACCCGGCCAAGGTGGCGGGGCCGGCATTCGACGGATCGCGGGAGAGCGGATTCGGGCTGTATATCATTGCACACTCGGTGGACGAGGTATCCTACTCGCATGAGCCGGAGGGACGGAATTGCGTCTGTCTGACGCAGTTTCGCAAGCCACGGCCTTTGAGTACACGAGGACGAACGGATGCCCCTGAGCGTGGATAAGACCGGCGACATTCTGATTCTGACCCTGGCTGGAGACACCCTGGACGCCAGCAATGCCCGGGAGTTCAAAACGGAGGCCGCGCCGTTGCTCACCCCTGCCGGCAAAGTGATTTTCGACATGAGCCGCCTGCATTTCGTGGATAGCTCCGGGCTAGGCGCCATGCTCTCCTGCCTGCGGCAGTTGAAAGGGGTGGGAGGAGAGCTGAAGTTGTGCGCCATGACCA
>CAZMRK010000464.1:0-11251 GCA_964568355.1 uncultured Solibacteraceae bacterium
CTGGCTTCGAGCGGGGCGGGGAACAGCCCGAAGGTCAGCGTGTCGCTGGTGGTGCAATCGACGCCGCAGCCCGGTTCGGTCCAGGTAGTGAATGGAGCGAGCGGGGTGCCCGGCGCGCTGGCGGCCGGCGAGATTGTCTACATCGGCGGCACCAATCTGGGGCCGGCTACCGGGGTTGCGGCTACCGTGACCAACAACTCGCTGCCGAACACGCTGGGCAACGTGCAGGTGACCTTCGACGGCATTCCGGCGCCGCTGCTCTACGTGTCGAACATGCAGATCAACGCCATCGTGCCGTTCGGCGTCGCCGGACGCGCTACGACCAATGTGCAAGTGGTCTACAACAGCGTCAGCTCGGGCAATATCAGCTACCGGGTGGCGGATAGCGCGCCGGGGATCTTCACGCTGAATCAATCGGGCGCCGGGCCGGGAGCGATCCTCAACCAGGATTACAGCGTCAACTCGGCTTCGAACCCGGCGGCGAAGGGCTCGGTGGTCATTCTCTATGCGACCGGGCAGGGCGCGGGCAGCCCGGCCTATCCCGACGGCGCGCTCACGCCCGCCGATGGCAGCGGGCTGAGCTATCCGCTCACGCAGCCGGTCACGGCGACCGTCGGCGGACGAGCGGCCCAGGTACTCTATGCCGGGTCGGCGCCGGGATTCGTGGCGGGGGCGTTCCAGGTGAATGTCCAACTCCCGGCGGATGTCGCGTCAGGCAACCAGGCGGTGGTGCTCACGGTAGGCGGGGCCAGCAGCCAGGCTAATGTGACGCTGGCGGTGCAGTAACGGCGGATACAGATCGTCGACTGAAGTCGACGCGGCCCGATGAATCGGGCGCCACGCCTGGCGCCCGATTTTATGCGGTCTTAGCCTGTATTACTTCCAGGAATGCCTGGGCGGCGTGGCTGAGCGCGCGCCGCGTGGGATAGACCAGGCGGATCTTGCGCTCCACATTCAGTTCCTTCACCTTCACTTCGTGCAGCAGCTTCTGTTCGATCTCCTGGCCTACGCACATGCGCGGCAGGAAGGCCACGCCCTGGTTATTCTGGACCAGCTTGCGGATGGTCTCGATGGTGGGCATCTCGACCGCCATGTTGAGCGGGATGCGGTGGCGCTGGAACTCGCGCACTACGACCTCGCGGTAGGGCGAGAGCACGTTGTGGGCGATGAAGGTCTCATTGGCCAGTTCGCTCAGGGGGATGGAGCGGCGATTGGCGAGACGATGGCGCGGGGAGACGACGAAGGACAGGGAATCGGTGTAGATGACGTTCGAGACCAGGCGGTCATCGGCCGGATCGTAGCTGATGACGCCCAGTTCGAGGTTGCCATCGATCAGCTCCGTGGGGATCTTGCTCGAAAAGCTGCGGCGCACCTGAACCTTCACCTTGGGATAGAGCGCGCGGTAGCGCTCGATGTGCTGCAGCAGGTAGAGCGTGGTGGACTCGTTGGCCCCGATGGTCAGGCGGCCGGCGGACTTGTCGCGCAGTTCGGCCAAGGCATTCCCCAGCTCCTGCTGAAGATTTTCGAAGCGGCGGGCGTATTCGAGCACGGTGCGGCCGGCATCGGTGAGCATGAGGTCCTTGCCCGAGCGGTCGATGAGCTTTTCGCCCAACTCCTGTTCGAGACGCTGGAGGGCCAGGGAGACGGCGGGCTGGGTGCGCAGCAGTTTTTCCGCCGCCCGGGAGAAACTGCGCTCGGCGGCCACCGTGAGGAACACCTGGAGAGGATAGAGCTCCATGGGGAAATCCAGCAGCTATGATAACATTCATTTATAGAAGCTGCTAATATTATAAATTTGCCAAATTGAAAGGCGCCCCGCATAATGGGGACTGTTACGGCGACATTATGAGCGACCGAGTATACATTTTCGACACCACGCTGCGGGACGGCGAGCAATCGCCGGGCTGCAGCATGACCGTGGCCGAGAAGTTAAAGATGGCGCGCAAGCTGGTCGAACTGGGCGTGGACATCCTGGAGGCGGGATTTCCGATCGCCTCGGAGGGTGATTTCGAAGCTGTGGACGCCGTCAGCCGGGAATATCCATGGGCGCAGGTGGCGGCGCTGGCGCGCTGCTGCACGGGCGATATCGAGCGGGCGGCGCAGTCGCTGCGTCACGCCAAGCGGCCGCGCATCCACACGTTTATCGCTACCAGCGACATCCATCTCAAGTACAAGCTCAAGAAGTCGCAGCAGCAGGTTTTGGAAGAGGCCGTAGCGGCGGTGGAACTGGCGCGGCGGCACGTGGACGATGTAGAGTTTTCCGCCGAAGACGGCGCCCGCACGGATCCGGATTTTCTGGAGGAGATCTCGCGGGCGGTGGTGGCGGCGGGCGCCCGCACGGTCAATATCCCGGATACGGTGGGCTACTCGATACCGGAGGAATACGGGGTCCTGATCGGGCGGATTGCGCGGGCGCTGGGCGATTGCGCCATTGTGAGCGTGCACTGCCACGACGATCTGGGCCTGGCGGTAGCCAACTCGATCGCCGCGGTACGGGCGGGGGCGCGGCAGATCGAGTGCACGGTCAACGGCATCGGCGAGCGGGCCGGCAACTGTTCGCTCGAAGAAGTCGTGATGGTTCTGAAGACCCGCTACGATCAATTGCCCTACCAGACCGGGATCCACACCGAACATCTTTACGGCGCCAGCCAACTGCTGAGCTCGATCATCAGTTTCGGGCCGCAGCCGAACAAGGCTATCGTGGGCAGCAACGCCTTTGCCCACGAGGCCGGTATTCATCAGGACGGCTATCTCAAGAACAAAAGCACCTACGAGATCATCTCTCCCGAATCGGTGGGAGTGCCCGAGGCCAGCCTGGTGCTGGGCAAGCACAGCGGGCGCCATGCGCTGAAACAGCGCTGCATCGATTTGGGCTTTGATCTCTCGCGCGAGGAGCTGGACGATCTGTACCAGCGCTTCACGGCCCTGGCGGACCGGAAGAAGGGGCTCATGAACGAAGAAATCGTCGCGCTGATCCGGGAAGGACAGAAGGTCCAGCAGATGGCCGCCGATTAGGGCAGCTCCGCGGGACGACAACGATCGATGAACCTGAACATTCTGGTATTGCCCGGAGACGGGATCGGCACCGAAGTAACGCGCGAAGCAGTGCGCGTATTGCGCCATGTGGCGCAGAAGTGGAATCACAGCCTGAATCTGACCGAAGGTCTGCTGGGCGGGATCGCCATTCATCAGACCGGGACGCCCTTTCCGGATGAGACGGCGCGGCTGGCCCTGGCCGCCGACGCGACGCTGATGGGGGCGGTGGGGCTGCCGGAGTTCGACAACGTTCCGCCGGAGAAGCGTCCGGAAAAGGGGCTGCTGGGGATCCGCAAGACGCTGGGAGTCTATGCCAACCTCCGGCCGGTGCGCACCTATGCGTCGCTGCTCGATTCCTCGCCCCTGAAGAACGAGCTGGTGGACGGTACGGACATGATCATCGTGCGAGAGTTGACCGGCGGCATCTATTACGGCACGCCGCGCGGCATCACCGAAGACGGCGCCGAGACCCGCTCGGTGAATACCATGGCCTACACGCGCGCGGAGATCGAGCGGGTGACGCGCATGGCGTTCCACCTGGCGCGCGGCCGGCACAAGAAGCTGACCTCGGTGGACAAATCGAATGTGCTGGAGACCTCGCAGCTCTGGCGCCGCGTGGTGATCGAAATAGCGGCCGAGTTTCCGGATGTGACGCTCGATCACCTGCTGGTGGACAACTGCGCCATGCAACTGGTGCTCAACCCGCGCCGGTTTGACGTGGTGGTGACCGAGAACATGTTCGGCGACATTTTGAGCGATGAAGGCGCGGTGCTGGCCGGCTCGATCGGGATGCTGCCTTCCGCGTCGCTCGGCGACCGCAAGCCCTCCGGCGCCTGGGTGGGCCTGTACGAGCCGGTGCACGGTTCGGCGCCCGATATCGCCGGGCAGAACAAGGCCAATCCGCTGGGGGCTATCGGATCGGTAGCCGCCATGCTCGAATACAGTTTTGGTTTGAAGGCCGAGGCCGCCGCGGTAAACGCGGCCATGGAGGCCGTGCTCGAAAGCGGGAAAGTTACCGCCGACCTCAAGCCTTCGGGCGCTCCCGCCACCACCGAACAGGTAGGTGAAGCGGTTTGCGCCGCGATCGGATAGGTCTGGAAGCTTACCGGCATCCAGACCTATCCCCTCATCTCCCAAACAGGCCGCGTCTTTGAGGGCGCGGCCGGAACTTTGAGTCCTATGAGTAAACCTCGCACGATTATTGAGAAAGTCTGGGATGCGCACGTGGTTCATGAACAGCCCGGCGCTCCCACGCTGCTGTTCATCGACCTGCACCTGGTGCACGAAGTCACCTCTCCGCAGGCGTTTCAAGGTCTCCGGGACCGCGGTCTGAAGGTGCGGCGCCCGGATCTGACCATCGCCACCGCGGACCACAGCATTCCCACCACCGACCGCTCGCTGCCGATCGTGGATCGCATCGCCGCCAATCAGCTCGCCCAGCTCGAAGCCAATTGCAAGGAGTTCGGCATCCGCTGTTTCGGGATTCATAGCGAGCGTCAGGGAATCGTGCACGTGATCGGTCCGGAGCTGGGCCTCACGCAGCCGGGGCAGACGGTGGTGTGCGGCGACAGCCACACGGCCACGCACGGCGCCTTCGGAGCGCTGGCCTTCGGGATCGGGACCAGTGAAGTCGAACATGTGCTGGCCACGCAGTGTCTGCTGCAGCGGCCCTCCAAGACGTTCCAGGTGCGCGTGGACGGCACGCTCAAACCCGGTGTTACGGCCAAGGACATCATTCTCGGCCTGATCTCGCGTATCGGCGTGGGTGGCGCCACCGCTTCGGTGTTCGAATACTGCGGCCCGGCCATCCGCTCGCTTTCGATGGAAGAGCGCATGACGGTCTGCAACATGTCTATCGAGGGCGGAGCCCGCGCGGGCATGATCGCTCCGGACGATACGACGTTCCAATATCTGGCCGGCCGTCCCCACGCGCCCAAGGGCGCCGAGTGGGATGCCGCGCTGGCCCGCTGGCGGCAGTTGCCCACCGATGAGGGAGCGGCCTACGACCGCTCTATCGTGATCGACGGCGATCAGCTCGAACCGATGATCACGTACGGAACCAATCCGGGCATGGGCGTTCCGATCACCGCGCCGCTGCCGGAGCCTTCGCGCGTGGCCGATCCGCTGGAGCGCGATTCCATCACCAAGGCGCTGCGCTACATGGGGCTCGAAGGCGGCAAGCCGCTGCTCGGGCATCCGGTGGACGTGGTCTTTATCGGAAGCTGCACCAATTCGCGCATCTCGGATCTGCGCTCCGCGGCGGGCGTGCTGAAGGGGCGCAAGGTCAATCCCAAGGTGCGGGTGATGGTGGTGCCGGGATCGCAGGAGGTGAAGCACCAGGCGGAGGCCGAAGGGCTGCCGCAGTTGTTCCGCGAGGCCGGGTGCGAATGGCGCGAGCCGGGCTGCTCCATGTGCATCGCCATGAACGGCGACCAGTTGCAGCCGGGGCAGTACAGCGTTTCCACCAGCAATCGCAATTTCGAAGGACGCCAGGGCAAGGGCGGCCGTACCTTCCTGGCCAGCCCGCTGACCGCCGCGGCCACCGCCATCACCGGCGTGGTCACCGACGTAAGGACCATGCTATGAGGATCATGCTATGAAGCCGTTCACCAATTTCGAAAGCCGCGTGGTGGTGCTGCCGATCAACAACATCGATACCGACCAGATTATCCCGGCGCGGTTCCTCAAGACCACATCGAAACAGGGCCTCGACAAGCAGCTTTTTAACGACTGGCGCTACGACGAGCAGGGCAACCCCAAGCCCGACTTCGTGCTCAACCAGCCCGAGGCGCAGGGCGCTCAGGTGCTGCTGGCCGGCGACAATTTCGGCTGCGGCAGTTCGCGCGAGCACGCCCCCTGGGCCCTGACCCAGTTCGGCTTTCGCGCGGTGATCAGCACTTCGTTCGCGGATATTTTCAAGCAGAATTCGCTCAAGAATTCGCTGCTGCCGATCGTGCTGCCGGCCGATGCTCATGCCGAATTGCTGGCCCTGCTGGAAAAGGATCCAAAGGCGGTGGTGAAGATCGACCTTGCCGCCCAGACCCTGACACTGCCCAACGGCCGCGCGGTCGAGTTTCCGGTGGATGGCTTCGCCAAACACTGTCTGCTCGAAGGCGTCGACGAGCTGGGCTACATTCTGAAAAACGAAGCGGCCATCGCGGCCTTTGAAGCGCGCCGGGTCGGCTCGATCAATACCTTGGCGTAGCGCTCAAGCTTTCGTCCAGCAGCCGGGCGAAGAGATCCACGTCCGGCTTCTGGATATTCAGGGGCGGCGAGATCCGGATCACGTTGCCGTAGGTGCCGCCTTTGCCCACCAGGATGCCTCTCCGGCGGGTTTCCTCCATCAGGCGCGCCGTGGCCGCCAGAGCGGGCGCTTTGCTCTGCCGGTCCTCCACCAGTTCGAGCGCTTGCATCAGCCCCATCCCGCGCACCTCTCCAATCAGCGGATGCTTCGCGGCCAGTTCTTCCAGGCGCGCCCGCAGATAAGCGCCGGTATCGGCGGCGTTGGCCAGCAGATTCTGCTCCTCAATCAGGTCCAGCACGGCTTTGGCCGCGGTGGTGGCGACGGGATTGCCGCCGAAGGTGGAAATCGTCAGGCCTCGCACGGAGTCGGCTACTTCCGGCGTGGCAACGGTCAGGCCGATGGGAGCGCCGTTGCCCAGGCCCTTGGCGCTGGTCATGATGTCGGGTACTACTCCGAACTGCTCGATGCCGAACCACTTGCCGCCGGTACGGCCCCACCCGGTCTGGACCTCGTCGCTGATGAAGATACCGCCGTGCTGGCGCACGATTGCGGCCACGATCGGGAAATACTCTCCGGGCGGGGTGATGAATCCGCCGACTCCCTGAATCGGTTCGGCGATCATACCGGCAATTCTTCCGGAGGTACTGGTCCGGATCAGTTCCTCGACGTCGTGCGCGCAGCGTACCTCGCAGGACGGGTAAGAGAGACCGAAGGGGCAGCGATAGCAGTAGGCGCTGTGGGCGTGGACGACGGCGGGATCGAAGCTCGCGCCCAGCCGCCAGGAAGCGTTGCCCGTGAGGGCCATGCCCAGGGCCGAGCGGCCGTGGTAGGAGTGGCGCAGGGCGATGATCTCACTCGCGCCGGTGTAGCAGCGCGCCGCCAGGATAGCGGTCTCGTTGGCTTCGGTTCCGCTATTGGTGAAGAAAGACTTCGTCAGCCGGCGCTCCGGAGTGACGGAGGCGATTTTGCGGGCGAGCGCGGCCTGGGGCGCTGTGGCGAACACGGTGGAAACATGTTGCAGCGTATCCACCTGCTGATGAACGCGGCGGTTCACTTCGTCATTGCAATGTCCCACGCTGATGGTCAGAATGCCGCCGAAGAAGTCCAGAAACTGGTTCCCGTCGGCGTCATAGACATATTGATCTTTGGCCCGCGCTACTACCAGGGGCTCCTGGTAATAGTGAAAAACGGCGGGAAATAAGTACTCCTGATTGGCTAAGAGGATTTCTTCTTTGGTCATCATTATGAACCGGCTTGCCGTGAAGTGTATCTCGACCTCGGGTTTTCTGCGGGTCCGCTTGCTTTCGCGCGCGGTTCCGGTCCACCACCGAAACGCGACCGTAAGGGAGCGGACTTCACGGTCTGAGCACTAGTACGCATGGCCATCCCCGTTCTCGCTCCCGGTACCCTAACTTGAGATAACCCGGGTCTATCTTTCACTAACCAGCAGTATAGTCTCTTAGGAGTCTCGACCATGCGAACAGTCAGTCGTTACGGTTGGGTACCGGATCTCCCGGACCAACGGGACCATCTTTATGCGGCGCCTGCGGCGACTCTTTCCGTACTGCCGCCGAGTGTCGACCTGCGCAGCCAGTGTCCGGCGGTTTATGACCAGGGACAGCTTGGTAGCTGCACGGCCAACGCCATAGGGGCCGCCATCCAGTTCAACCAGATGAAACAGGGGCTGCAGTCCTTCGTGCCTTCCCGCCTGTTTATCTATTACAACGAGCGGGTGATCGAGCACACGGTGAACTCCGACAGCGGCGCGCAGATCCGCGACGGCATCAAGAGCGTTGCCAAGCAGGGCGCCTGCCGGGAAGAGCCCACCTGGCCCTACGACATCTCCAAATTTGCCGAGAAGCCGCCGAAAGCGGCCTACGACGAGGCGCTGCACAACAAAGTTCTCCAATATCAGCGCATCACGCATATCGCCAACCAGATGAAAGGCTGCCTGGCATCCGGCTACCCGTTCATTTTCGGCTTTACGGTCTACGAGAGTTTCGAGAGCGAGGAGATATCGAAGACCGGAATTCTGCAAATGCCGGGATCGAGCGAGCAGGTCGTAGGAGGCCATGCCGTCCTGGCGGTGGGCTATAGCGACGCCTCACAGCGATTCATCGTGCGCAATTCCTGGGGGCCGGACTGGGGGCAGAAAGGCTACTTCACCATGCCCTATGCCTACCTGACCAACAGCGATCTGGCCGACGATTTCTGGACGATTCGACAGGTGCAGGCTGACTGATCCGATTTATTCGATGTGGAAAGGCTGCTTGGCCTCAAAGCTCTGCTCTCCGATCGCATCCCGCACGGTCACGGCGATCGCATAGTCTCCCGGGCGGATGTTGGGTTGGAGATTCAGGCTCATTGAGCCCGCCACATAGCGCTTCGGATAGAAAGACTCGGTTTTCTCCACAGCAGCTTCGGGCTGGCTCCACAAGACTTTCCCGCTTGGAGCCAGCACCGCAATTCCATAGCTCAAATCGATTTTGTTTCCTGGGCCGAATTTGTAGCCGGTGATATCGAACCGCGCCCATAAGGTGTCGCCGGGACGGTAAGCAACCGTAGCCAGCGGCTTAGGATCCTCTTCGCTGCGGTAGAAGTGGAAATTGCGGGTGACCAGTGTTTCGCTTTGCGCCACTTCGTGCCCGCGCACTTCAAACGTCAGCTCTTTCGTGGCCTGGGCCTTGGCCAGTTCATCCGTCACATGAAACGTGATCTTGTAAATGCCGGAGCCGGCCTCGGGTGGAATGGCGATTTCATGTCCGACCTTCGGCTTCCATTCCTTATCCTCCGGAGCCAGTTCGGCTTCCACCTTGGAATCCATCGGCGCCACGATGGGGATGCCGCGCCAGTCGACCGCTTCGGTCCGCGTGGTCAGCGATACTTTCTGGGCGGGCGAAACGCGATAGTGATCCACCTGAAAGCTCACATAGAGAATCTCACCGGGGACGTGCGTGAAATCGGATGGCACCGGAGAACCGCCTTCGCCTTGCTGGAATGCGGCGTTGACAATCGCCAGGTTTCCGGCGGCGTTTGCCCCCAGCGCCGCGGAGAACAGGAGAAGCACAGGAAGAAACACCGGATCGCTCCTGTTTGTATGATCGCACTACCGGGTGGGGACGGAGGGAAGATCGGGCGGCGTCTCGTGGTTAAAGGTCAGCGGAAGGTCGATCAGAGCGAATCGCTCCTGGTTTTCGTCATAGATCCGCAGTTTGTAGTGGGCGGGCGGCGCGTCGAATACGATGTTGCCTTCTGTCTGCGCGTTCGGCTTGAGGGGGCGTAGAAATCCCACCCATTGCGGCACCCGGTCTCCGTTGCTGAGTTCGGCGAAGACGCGTCCGGAATCGTCCTCGATGGTCATGGTGGGAATCATGGCCTCGGAGGAGCCGCCGTTGACGGTGCTGAAGCGGACTAGAAAAAAGCGGGTTTGCGGGATGCGGGCAGACGGGCCATCCCCTAACTGGGTCAGCCACTGGGTATCGAAGACGATGTAGGTGAAATGACCCAAGGCGACCTTGTCTCCCATCGGATAGGTGCGGACCGGAAAGGTCGTAGTCTTCTCACACCCCGCTCCGATCAGGCTGAACAGCATCAGGAGACACACTGCCGCACGCGGCCGGGCAAAATGCATATTGGCATCTTGCCTTTCTGCCGAATGTCCTGTCAACTTTGGGGGGATGGATCGCTCAGCGGGACTCAGGGATGACGCTGGCTCTCCTGCACCAGACGCTCGAACTTGTGCTTCTGTTCGTCGTTCAGGATTTGCATGATGCGCGCTTTGCCGTCAGAGAGCACGGTCCGATAGTATTGCGAGAAGTCGTCCAGAATGCTTTCCATCTGGTCGGTTTGCGTGGGAGTCAGGTTGAGTTCTCGCTTTACTTTTTCCAGGTAGGCCGCCTTGCCCGCCTCGGTCCAGAAGGCCGCCTTGTGGAGCCGGTTATGAACCCCCAGGTTCATGGCCAGCGCGCCCACCACTGCGCCGCACAGAAAAACGAGAGCCAGGACCGTGAAGCAGGCCGCAGTCTGGTTTTTCCACGTCGCATTAAGGCTCATAGGACGTCAGGGTCACCAGCATACGATCGCGATCCGCGCTTTGTCCAGGCTCGGGTACGCTTTGGTCCAGGGCCATAATGGCTTCCGGACTGGGCGGTCCGGCGGCATACTCGGTTTCCCGGGTGACCAGGTAGCTGCCCAGAATGGCCAGAGTCAACAGGGATGCGAATACCACCCGGCGTCCAAACGCCAGGTCCAGAGTGAACAGGCTCCAGATCGAGGTGGAAGACCGCTGTCCCACCTGCTGCATCACCCGCGCCGCAAACCCCGGAGCAGGTTCTACGGCCTCCCCGGGCACCAGGGACGCAAAGAGCGTTGAAATTTCCTGCATCCCCTTCAGTTCCTGACGACATCGGTCGCAGGTTTCGAGGTGAGCGTCGAGTCGCTGTTTTTCTGCCGGCGCAAGAACGCCCGCCAGATAATCCTCGAGGCTTTCCAGAATTACCGGGTGCATAGCTTCTTCCCTTGCAAAGAGTTACCTTCTCATGTCTCACTCATTTCCCCGTGCGGATCTTCCCTGACTTCTGGAGCCCGCTTGCGGGGAGCCATGTCCCTACGCTTACCCTACTTTTTCCAAAACCCTGCCACGGCTCAACCAGCCACCAGGCCGGGAGCCCGATCCAATCGCTGTGCTGCCTTTACGAGTTTCTGGCGCGCCCGGAAGAGCTTCACCTTGATGGTGTTCTCGTTCATTCCGGTAGATTGTGCCAGTTCTTCCACAGAATAACCCTCAACCTCCTTCATCATCAACAGCATGCGTTCCTCTTCCGAGACCCGCGAAAGAAGCTTGAGGACGTAGTCGCGACGGGCGAGCGTCGTGTCCGCCGCCGGCTGCCGATCCACCGACGGTTCTGTGTTTTCCACGCGGCGAACCTCGTCCTCACTGAGGTCGCTTTCATAAACCAGTTTCCGGACTTT